>NZ_CP166679.1:2100000-2277500 GCF_041320605.1 Arenibacter antarcticus | reverse complement strand
CGACGCTTCTCCCGAAGTTACGCGTCTATTTTGCCTAGTTCCTTAGCCATGAATCTCTCGAGCGCCTTAGAATACTCATCCCAACCACCTGTGTCGGTTTGCGGTACGGGCTGCTTCACTTGGTTTTCTCGGAGGATGTTAAGCTGGATTATCACCTTGGCCGAAGCCTCGGTGTACTATCGGGGCGTTACCGCTCCCTTCAACGTACTATTCCGTCAGTACGCACCAACGCCACATCCCCGTCACTTTTAATGTGAGCAGGTACAGAAATATTAATCTGTTGTCCATCCACTACCCCCTTCGGGTTCGCGTTAGGTCCCGACTGACCCCCAGCTGATTAGCATAGCTGGGGAAACCTTGGTCTTTCGGCGTGCGGGTTTCTCGCCCGCATTATCGTTACTTATGCCTACATTTTCGTTTCCAGGCGTTCCACGGAGCCTTACAGATCCGCTTCAACACCCCTGGAATGCTCCCCTACCCCTCCAAATTAATGGAAGTCACAGCTTCGGTGATATACTTATGCCCGATTATTATCCATGCGGAACCGCTCGACCAGTGAGCTGTTACGCACTCTTTAAATGAATGGCTGCTTCCAAGCCAACATCCTGGCTGTCAATGCAGTTCCACCGCGTTATATCAACTTAGTATATACTTGGGGACCTTAGCTGGTGATCTGGGTTCTTTCCCTCTCGGACATGGACCTTAGCACCCATGCCCTCACTGCACACAAACATTTTATAGCATTCGGAGTTTGTCAGGAATTGGTAGGCGGTGAAGCCCCCGCATCCAATCAGTAGCTCTACCTCTATAAAACTATGTATACGCTGCACCTAAATGCATTTCGGGGAGTACGAGCTATTTCCGAGTT
This sequence comes from Arenibacter antarcticus, assembly GCF_041320605.1. Taxonomy (NCBI): domain Bacteria; kingdom Pseudomonadati; phylum Bacteroidota; class Flavobacteriia; order Flavobacteriales; family Flavobacteriaceae; genus Arenibacter; species Arenibacter antarcticus. The sequence continues at coordinate 2,276,632 of NZ_CP166679.1, read as the reverse complement.
TGATTGGCCTTTCACCCCTACCCACAGGTCATCCCAAGACTTTTCAACGTCAACGGGTTCGGTCCTCCACAGTGTGTTACCACTGCTTCAACCTGCCCATGGGTAGATCACACGGTTTCGCGTCTACTACTACTGACTATGGCGCCCTATTCAGACTCGCTTTCGCTACGGATCCGCACCTGAAGTGCTTAACCTTGCCAGTAAAAGTAACTCGTAGGCTCATTATGCAAAAGGCACGCCGTCACCCCACGAAGGGGCTCCGACCGCTTGTAGGCGTATGGTTTCAGGATCTTTTTCACTCCCTTGTTCAGGGTTCTTTTCACCTTTCCCTCACGGTACTGGTTCACTATCGGTCTCTCAGGAGTATTTAGTCTTGGCGGATGGTCCCGCCGGATTCACACAGGGTTTCACGTGCCCCGCGCTACTCAGGATACCGCTATCAATTATGCTCTTTGCTCTTACGGGACTATCACCCTCTATGGTTCCTCTTTCCAAAGGATTCTGATTCATTACACATTAAATGTCGCGGTCCTACAACCCCGATATTGCCGGAACAACATCGGTTTGGACTAATCCGCTTTCGCTCGCCACTACTTACGGAATCACTTTTGTTTTCTTCTCCTCCGGCTACTTAGATGTTTCAGTTCACCGGGTTTGCCCTCCTTGCGGAGTACCATATCTTCAATATGGTGGGTTGCCCCATTCGGATACCTGCGGATCATATCGTGTGTGCCGATCCCCGCAGCTTTTCGCAGCTTATCGCGTCCTTCATCGCCTCTGAGAGCCTAGGCATTCCCCATACGCCCTTATCTAGCTTGTCGCCAGACCTTTTATATTATACGCCCCCCTTGGCGGCTGCCTTAGGGGACACTCTTGTACTTGTACTTTACTTTACTTTTGTGTTTCTTTTTCAGTGTACGCAAAGACCTGAATCTGTTGCGCACCCTGTCCCAATATGTCAATGAACTTTCCAACAGTTCGCCCATGGTCTAAAAAAAAAGACCAAGAACTTGCCGTTCTCTGCCATAGGTTTGCACCTTTGGCGTTTTGGTGGAGAATATCGGAGTCGAACCGATGACCTCCTGCGTGCAAGGCAGGCGCTCTAGCCAGCTGAGCTAATCCCCCGTGTTCTATAAGTCGGCAGATGCCACTTTACAGTCGTCAGGTTTCCCAACTTCTAGAATTTCCTAATTCAATACTTTCAATCAATGAACGTGTGTCCCGAAGAACAAAATTGTAATTTGTAGTCTCAGGCAGACTTACTGCTTATAGCAGTATGAACTTCTTGTCCGCACCTCGCCTACGTTGTAATTTGTAGTCTCAGGCAGACTCGAACTGCCGACCTCTACATTATCAGTGTAGCGCTCTAACCAGCTGAGCTATGAGACTCACTATATTAGTATATGTAAAAACAGAAAACCGAATAAACGGGCGCTTGCGCCCTACTCCCAATGGCAAATACTCTAGAAAGGAGGTGTTCCAGCCGCACCTTCCGGTACGGCTACCTTGTTACGACTTAGCCCTAGTTACCGATCTTGCCCTAGGCCGCTCCTTACGGTGACGGACTTCAGGCACTCCCAGCTTCCATGGCTTGACGGGCGGTGTGTACAAGGCCCGGGAACGTATTCACCGGATCATGGCTGATATCCGATTACTAGCGATTCCAGCTTCACGGGGTCGAGTTGCAGACCCCGATCCGAACTGTGACCGGTTTTATAGATTCGCTCTGCCTTGCGGCATGGCTGCTCTCTGTACCGGCCATTGTAGCACGTGTGTGGCCCAGGACGTAAGGGCCGTGATGATTTGACGTCATCCCCACCTTCCTCGCGGTTTGCACCGGCAGTCCCGTTAGAGTCCCCATCATTACATGCTGGCAACTAACGGCAGGGGTTGCGCTCGTTATAGGACTTAACCTGACACCTCACGGCACGAGCTGACGACAACCATGCAGCACCTTGTGATCTGCCCGAAGGAAACTCTATCTCTAAAGCTGTCAGACCACATTTAAGCCCTGGTAAGGTTCCTCGCGTATCATCGAATTAAACCACATGCTCCACCGCTTGTGCGGGCCCCCGTCAATTCCTTTGAGTTTCATCCTTGCGGACGTACTCCCCAGGTGGGATACTTATCACTTTCGCTTGGCCACCCAGCATTGCTGCCGGACAGCTAGTATCCATCGTTTACGGCGTGGACTACCAGGGTATCTAATCCTGTTCGCTCCCCACGCTTTCGTCCATCAGCGTCAGTATATAGTTAGTAACCTGCCTTCGCAATCGGTATTCTATGTGATATCTATGCATTTCACCGCTACACCACATATTCTAGTTACTTCACTATAACTCAAGACCACCAGTATCAAGGGCAATTCTACAGTTGAGCTGCAGACTTTCACCCCTGACTTAATGGCCCGCCTACGGACCCTTTAAACCCAATGATTCCGGATAACGCTTGGATCCTCCGTATTACCGCGGCTGCTGGCACGGAGTTAGCCGATCCTTATTCTTACGGTACCGTCAGAGGGGCACTCGTGCCCCTTGTTCTTCCCGTACAAAAGCAGTTTACAATCCATAGGACCGTCTTCCTGCACGCGGCATGGCTGGATCAGGCTCTCGCCCATTGTCCAATATTCCTCACTGCTGCCTCCCGTAGGAGTCTGGTCCGTGTCTCAGTACCAGTGTGGGGGATCCCCCTCTCAGGGCCCCTACCCATCGCAGTCTTGGTAGGCCGTTACCCTACCAACTAACTAATGGGACGCATAGTCATCCTCCACCGTAATCTTTACCCTTAATATGATGCCATACTAAGGGACCATGGGGCATTAATCCAAATTTCTTCGGGCTATTCCCCAGTGAAGGGCAGATTCTATACGCGTTACTCACCCGTGCGCCGGTCGTCAGCGGAGCAAGCTCCCTGCTACCCCTCGACTTGCATGTGTTAGGCCTGCCGCTAGCGTTCATCCTGAGCCAGGATCAAACTCTTCATCGTTGATTCTTAAATTACTTCGATCAACCATCAGGAGTAGAATGCCCGGCCCGTATTTTCGGTTTTCTTTTCTGTATCACAATCTGTCGCCAGATCATGATACGCTGTCTTTACAATATGTCCAAGAACTTTTAATCTCTTTATTTTCCTTCACTCCGTTTCCGTAAGCGGCTGCAAATGTACAACCCTTTTTTAAATTGACAAGCTTTTTTTTGAGAAAAATTAATTTCTTTTTTTTTACTCGGCAACTTCGAATCAGGAATTTCAAATAACGTGGTGATCTGCTCACCTGCCGCTCACTCACTTTCGCTTCGTTTGCGGGGTGCAAATTTACCACCCCTTTTTAAATCCCACAAGCTTTTTTAATAAGTTTTTTGCCTTTTTTTAATACCACAACACAAAAGACTGTAAAACAGGTTTTTGTAAAAAAAGTATTTCGGCATTAGTCGTAAGCAGCAGCATAAATACACCCATAACAAGGAGCAGCACCGAAAAATACATCAGTAATCTGCCTTTCAATAGTAGTGCGTAGTGAGATTGGCATTTGTGCCAATCTCACTACGCATGACAATGGGAGAGCTCTAAGGCATCAGCAAAAAAGACACTACCTGTCTCCAACCGGAGCAACGGCTAAATATAAGCATGTATATAGTGAATAAAAGAAATACGATAAAATCTAAAACACAACTCCACCCCTCCTATATATACTATTGAGTAGTGAGATGTATTAATATCAAGTATAAAGTAGTTAGTAATAAGCAAGCTCAGTCCCTAGCATAAGCCGAATACTAAGAAAAGGATGCGGGTATTGGGATTGAGGCACCAGGGAGCCCGCGACATAGCTGCCAATAGGCCTGCCAGAGGTCCAAAACCTAATAGGTCCTATTACTTAAGTCAACAGAAGTACATTAGGTATTGCCCCACCCGCACCACGGAAGTGCTACCCCTCCTTTTAAGGTAGGCACCAGCAACCGGTCAGTTATCTAACACAGAACCTTGGAGGGGCCACCTATCGGTCCGCGTTAAGCCCGGCCCAACGAAGGAGGGAAACGCTCAATACAAAAATAGAGTCGACCTTAATTAAGAAAAGAAGTTCCACACCAATCCAAATCGGATCACGAAATCCCTATACGGATAATTCGGCGCTGCGTAAAAGTTGTTTTTAGAAAATAAAGAGTTAAAGTGCTCCGCTTTTAAATACACCCTAGTCTGCTGAATACGGGCATTTATAAAGAAATCTAACATGGGAAAACCGCCGAACTCTTCTGCGCTCTGGGAATAGAACTCCCCCAACACTGGATTGTAAGCATCCATAGTATAGGAAGTGAAATACTTTAGGGTAACCCCAGTTTGAAAATACAAGGCTTTCTTAAATCCAAAATTAGAGTAATACAAAGTGTTCCTAGTCACGAAATCCGGCAGATTTAATACTGCATTGGATTGCGACACATTCTGGTACATGATGGTATTGTTAAGTGCAAATCCCTTCCATTTAAACTCCTTTCCGTATTTCAACTTAATAAGGTTAATGGTCCCCTCGTCCTGGAATGGTTTAATAAAGGCCTGTTCGCTGCCCTCGACTACAGTTTCTGACGGGTCGGACGTAAAATAAGTATAGTTATTTAAGGTGGAATACTTCGCCATTAGACTGCCCCATATTTTGGAATCCAGATCAAATTGAAATCCGATATTGCCCTGCTTCTTAAAATCTGAGGTGTGCTGCCAATTGTAATTGCGATAATCGCTTTGATACAACAAGTAATTAAAATCGGGCATCTTGGAAGAGGAATGGATAGAAAACTTAAGGGCGTGGTTTTCGTTTATCCTATAACTAGCAAAGGCATCCAATAAGGTGCCGGATAGATCTCCCGATATATTAGACCTTAGGGAACCATTCAATTGAAATCCTCCTATTTTTTTTACATATTTTGCTCCGACGGCAACTTCATTGCCCTTTAACTGACTCTGGATTAACTGAGTACCTGTATGTAGCAAGGTATTGAAATAATAATTATACTGATATAGGTCCAAGTACCCCGTAAGAACTCCTAAGGTCTTATTCGAAAACTGGGCACTGAGTTGGTTATTGGTGGTCTTTAAATTTGCCTTATCTCCTATCACCGATGAAAACGCATCGCCAAAATACGCATTTTGGGCAGTCTGTTTAAAGTGGGTGTACTTGGTCTCATAATTAAATTGATGCCCAACAGTTAGTGCCGTAGTCTTCACTTTCCCAGAATCCAATTTCTTTCCGAACAAGATATATTGGTGATCTAGATAGTACCGTTTCCCCAGAAGTCGACTCGTCGCGTTGGAAAAAAGCACATCCACTCTAGAACGATCTTTGAATTCGGGATCTTCCGATTCGAATTGCAATTCTTTATTGGCCAATCCCCCATTTTCTTCCGTTTGTTGATTCTGGGCAGCAATATGAGCTCTTAAATTATAACGCCCATTCGCTGTTACATAATTAGTGGTTGCCTTAAAATTACCAGCCTCGGCTTGACTGAATTGATATTTTCCAAGTGATTTAAAACCTTTATACCCCAGAGAAAAATTGAGTCTCCTAGAGGTGTTAAAGGTTAGCATTGCGTCTAACAACTGCCCCTGTTCAAAAGTGGTTTTAAACATTAGGTCTGACAAAGGAGTTGCTACATTGTAGTAATCTACCTCCCTTGCCTCCATATAATTGAAGTGCTTGGCATTGGCCCCTAATTGTGGATAGATATCCTTGATATCTAAATTAGCTCCCAACTTATTATAGGGTTGACCTACATTGGCAAAGGGCATCAGTTCAAAATCGTCCCTTCTTAAGAAATTGTATTTGTATTCCTTTTGGATCGAGATGGTGGTATCCAGAAATGTGGTATCCCTCTGAAAATTAATTATTTTATAATCCTTGATCGTTATTTCCTGTACTTGGGCACCAACAGCTCGCTTTGAAGGTATCATATTACCCTTGCCACCAACGGCAGGGCGTTCCATTTTCCTAGGAGTAGGAATTGAATCTTCTTGTGCAAAAAGCGATTGACCAAAAAACACTAATAAAAGCGTCAACAAATATTTCATTCTATAGACTTACGCCGACAAAGTTAATTTTTTTGTCCTTAATGAAATGCTAAACTTCAAAAAACAGAAAAACAACTCCTTATATACTTTACTTAAGGAGACTAAACATCCAGAACTGGAAATTATTTCTTCAAGTTTGTAAATCCATTTCAGAATTATAGGAAATATAAAACCTGCAGCGTATAACTGCAGGTTTGGTATTGAATACATTATACAAGGTTTAGTTCAAGTCCCAAAATAATTTGGTCTCAGCCTCATCACTACCAATGGCCGAGGCAGCGGAAGTGTAATTTGCGCCGTTCAAGGTCTGTTCAATAATTGGATAGGTATATCTATTGGGATAGCCGGAAACCGCATCATCAGGAATAGCCATTATTGGATAGTCTAGTAATCTTATGGATGTCCAGGCTTCCAAGCCCCTATTATAAAGTGCAATCCATTTTTGGGTTCCAATAATATCCTTCCAAGGCGTTCCTGCTATACTCGCCAAAATGGCTAAGTCATAATTCACTGCAGGCGTTGCCAAATAAGTTATTGCATCTGCATCGGTACCGCCCCAATCAATAATGGAGGCCGTAATAGCAGCATCGTAATGCTCCTTTACTGTACCACCAACATCAAATAATCTTGCTCTTGCTTCTGCTAATAAAAATTGCACCTCAGCATAATCTAGAATAACACCGGGAAAAGTGGCTTCCTCAATTTGAGCTGAAACATGGGAATAGGCAGAATAACTTGAGGTTTCCCCGATATTTCCGCCTTTATAGGTACCATCATCTGTAGGTAGAAAATAAAGTGATCTCCTAGGATCGTCCAAATCGTTCATAATATCGATTATTGTCGTGGCTGCAACAAAATCCTTTCTCCCGCTCAAAACCAAATTGGCATGAATAGGATTAGTATTGGGGTCAGAGCCCAAATAGGTATAAGTTGCATTATCGGCATTGCTTGTAAACACCCCTGTAGAAACAGCGCTTTCCACGGTGGTTTTGGCAAAGGCAGGATCCACATCGGATAAAAGCATCCCCATCCTTAGCTTCAGGGAGGCTGCAAACAATTTCCATTTTGCTACATCGCCACCGTAAATTCTATCTCCACTACCAAAACTTCCTTTGTTCTCGTCCAATGCCCCAATTGCAGTGGTCAACCGAGCGATTAGATCCTTATAGACCGTTTCTCCATCATCATATGCAGGCAATAGATTGTCAATATCTAATGCTTCTGTATAAGGAACATCTCCAAAAGTTTCTACCAAGATACTGTAAGCATATACATTTAGAATCTCTATGACGACCAGTTTATTGGGTTTTAGCTCTTCCTCTTCCGGGGTGGGGTAAGTGGTTTCCGCAATAACTTTCTTTGCCTCATCCAGATCTTTTAATACATCTTTATACAATACGCTCCAATGCCTTTCGGGAATGGTCCTTGTAACTTGGTCATAGTTACTTTCATCCGTATAGGTGGTTTCCTGTAAAAACTGGGCCCAAAGTTTAGTATTGTTATTGTTAACATTCAAATCCACTACTTGATCTACCAAACTTTTCTGTGCTCCGGTAAACAAACTCTCCCCAGGCACGGACAAAGGATCCTTGATGTTCTCGTTAAGATTTTCCAAATCAGCGGAACATGAAGCAAAAATCACGGCAGTAATTAATATTGCTATTTTTTTCATATTTATATTTTTTAGAATTGTAATTTAAGATTGACACCAAAATCCCTTGTGGTAGGTAATGAACCAACGGAATACCCTTGTAAATTACCAGCAGACAAACCACCTTCTGGATCTTCATGTGGAATGTTTTTATTGATAATCCAAAGGTTGGATCCAATAACGCTTAAGCTTGCATTGGTCAAGAAAGTATTCTCTAACAATTTGCTTGGCAAATTATAAATAAGTGCCACTTCCCTAAGTTTCACATAGCTCGCATCATAGACAAATGCTTTGTCTGGCAAGCCTCTTCTATATCCAAAAGCACCAAACCTATCTGCCCTGATCCTCGTAGCATTCGTTGCTCCGTCTGGGTTTACCCCATCGTTGATAAATCCTCCGCCGTCGGCCAAACTATTCCGAACAGGATTCCCCAAGTCATTTATAAATGCGGTCTCCTCATACAATCCCGTTGCACGGCCGTAATATTGGTCCAATGAAAAGATACTGCCACCTTGTTGAATGTCGATTAAGAAACTAAAGGATATATTTTTATAACTGAATTTATTAGATATCCCCATGAGCCAATCTGGGTTTGTGTCGCCAATTGTTTTATCGGAAGTAGCCGTTTTAATGTATTGCCCATCTTCTGGATCAACTACTTTCTGTCCGTTAAGATAGGTATAGTCCGTACCATGGATAATACCGTAGGCCTTTCCCACTTCGGCATTTAGGGTAACCCCTCCTTGGAAATCTCCCAGCTGCAGGTTTTGGATTCCCTCTTCCAATCCAACTACTTTATTCTTATTTTGCGTCCAGTTAACGCTTGCGGTCCAATTGAAGTCCACCGTTCTAACGGGGCTACCAGACACTGAAATCTCAACTCCCTGGTTTTCAATTTCACCAGCATTTAGAATTTTTTCTTCAAAACCGGTCGCTCTAGAAACTGGGACTCCAAATATTTGATCAATAGAATTGGTTTTGTAATATGCCATATCAAAGCTCAACCTGTTTAGAAAAAATCGCATTTCCAATCCAACTTCAAAACTTTCCGTTTTCTCAGGTTTTAAGTTGGGATTCTTTTTTTGATTATCCACAGAGGTACTAGGTGCTCCTGGTGGGATATTGACATTATAGGTGTCATAAAGAAAATCGAAAGGAGCACTATTCCCTACTTCCGCATAGTTGGCTCTTAGTTTTCCGAAGGTGAGGAAATCTGCGTTTAAGAGATTGGTGAAAACAAAACTAGTAGCTATAGAAGGATAATAAAAACTACTATTGTCCTCTGGCAAGGTAGAAGAATGATCTCTCCTTATGGTGGCATCAACATAAATAGTACTATTATAGCCCAATGATGCACTTGCGTAGATACCATCGACGCCAATTTTCTCGTCTCTTTCCACTGGAAGAGCAAGAGGGCCTGTACTGTTTTGCAGGGAATATAGCTTAGGTACGCTCAACCCGCCACTTGTTGCCGAATAAATGGATTGAAAATCACTCCTTCTAATATTGGAGCCAAGTATAACTTTTAAATTTAGTTTGTCGGAAAGATCCTTTTGAACGTTGAACATAAAGTCATAATTGGTCTCCGTAACCTCCAGATTTCTTCTTCCATAACCAGAATCCACATTTCCTCTGTTTCCGCCGCTATCTGGAATACCAAAGCTTGTTGGCACACTACCGTTCGCCCTTCTCTCTTCCTGTATCTCGGAGTAAGTGTCGGTTGCTACCCTAGCAGTAAAGCTTAACCAATCTGCAAATTTATAATCTAGCGACACATTACCGATAAAGCGATTTCTAGAATCGTTTTGGTAATTCTCATAACGGGCCCAATATGGGTTATCCCAAAAGATTGGTGGTGAACCAGCATCGCTGGTAGCAGGATTCCATGTAACATTTCTCTTGGTAGTAAAATAAATATCCCGCTGATCTTTAAGGTCGACGTTGGTCTGCCACCATTGCTTAAAATTACTCATTATATTATCGCTATACCCCGTAGAATTACGTCCGTGGGCTTTAGTATTGATGTAATTTGCATATCCATTAACCGACAGTCGGTCCGATAATTTAAAGGAACCGCTCATTGAGAAATTATGCTTTTTTATAGAACTGTTGGGTAAAATACCGCTTTGATCGAAGTGCGTATAGTTCAGTCGAAAAGAACCATCGTCCTCATAGGATTTTGCAAAAGCAACTGAATTAGTGGTTGTAACCGGAGTTTCGAAAAACGATATCGGTCCATTTTTTGCATTTATCCATGGAGTAGCCTTTCGATAATTTGGGGATTCCGGATCAAATGCATCCCATTGGTAAACCATTAAACTTGGGTCGAATCGGCCACCATATGAACCATCTTCTTGGTAAGGGACCGTTAAATCCAAATTTCCGTCGCCAGTTATATCCTCCATATTAAAGAAATCATCTTCATCGGGGCCATAATACGGTCCGTATCCGGCGCCATATTGGTCTTGATACTTGGCAAATGTACTTTTATCTATAGAACCTATTGTTATACCAGAATTAACGGTAACTCCCATTCCTTGTACTTTCTTCCCTTTTTTAGTGGTTATCATTATAACCCCATTGGCAGCCCTAGAACCATAAAGGGCAGAAGCGGCCGCTCCTTTTAAAACGTTTACCGTCTCAATATCATCAGGGTTAATATCCGAAGCAGTGTTTCCATAATCATAGTAGTTACCACTAGCCTCACCTTGATACTTAGAATTGGTATTGGTATTGTTTATTGGAACACCATCAATTACGAACAGGGCCTGATTGCTTCCGGTTAATGATGCATTACCTCTAATGACTACGTTGGTAGAACCCCCTAAGTTGTTGTTCTTTTTAATCTGGATACCGGAAGCTTTCCCCGAGAGGGCATTTACAAAATTTCCGCTCTTCACGGTATTCAAATCCTCTCCTTGAACCTCTTGAGTGGAATATCCCAAAGATTTTTTATCCCGTGAGATACCCAAAGCAGTGACCACCACTTCCTCCAATGCTTCTGCATCCTCTTCCATCACTACATCTATTACAGATAAAGCTCCAATAAGTTTGGAAACGCTTTTTTGACCAATATAACTAAACAGTAATGTTTGTCCTTGTTCACCCTGAATAGTATAGTTACCGTCGAAGTCGGTCTGCGTGCCATCGGTGGTCCCTTCAACTACAATATTCACTCCGGGCAAGGGAAGTCCCTTTTGATCCGACACAGTTCCGGAAATTGTTTTTTCCTGCGAGTAGGAAAAACTCATTAATAGCCCCATAATTGGAACTAAGATCCAAGTTAGTTTTGATTTCATAGGTGTGTTTTAAGAGTTAGCGACTTACAACGAAGGAAAATAACGCATAAGCTTTATTAAAAAGTAGAGATAAATAATCAGAATACCTTAATTTTTTAACATTTTTGTTTTGTTTTGTTAAAAAAAAGCCTCACTTTTATCATATATTCACTTTTTTAACAACTTCTTAGTAGGCTCATGTCCAAATTTTCTTATTTCGCTCCATCCACTATGTCACCTTCTTCTTCACTCTTGACCTTAATCCTCTGGTAATCTTACACTTCTGAACTTCATCACTTCTAATCCTCAAACCGTCCTTGGCAATTTATATGGCCTTTTTAGTGAATACGATTAAAGTTTCTATAGGACAAGAAAGTGGTAAGCTTCATACAACCCCTAAACACCAAGGAATAATAGTTACTTCCTCTACTGAAGTTTCATCCGCCTTGCAATTCCTTTTTTTAAATTTTTATATTTGGCATTGGAGACACCACAAACCGACGCTAAGGTTAAGATTTGGGCCTGATGATTAGTTTCCAATTACATAATTAGAATAAAACCCTTAAATGCTACAACCTTATTATACCAAATTTATAGAAGCGGGAACCGATGAAGCCGGAAGAGGTTGTCTCGCAGGACCAGTAACAGCTGCTGCAGTAATATTGCCTGACCACTATACCAATGGCACTCTAAACGATTCCAAATTATTAACTGAGGCTAAAAGAAACCTAATTCGGCCACATATAGAACATAGTGCCGTGTGTTATGGTATTGCCCATGTCTTCCCGCTAGAGATCGATGCTATAAATATTTTGAACGCCTCCTTTTTGGCCATGCACAAGGCAATAGACCAATTAACCATGCCCCCTGAGTTTATCATTGTAGATGGTAACAGATTTAATCCATATAAGAATATCCCCTTTGCCTGTATTGTTAAAGGAGATGCTAAATACCAGAGTATTGCCGCGGCATCGGTTCTTGCTAAAACTGCAAGAGACCTTTATATGGAAAAAATACATTTGGAATTCCCAATGTACAATTGGAAAAAAAACAAAGGCTATCCCACTGCGGAACACCGGGATGCAATAAGAAAATACGGAATTACCAAATACCACCGCAAATCGTTCCGACTATTACCCGAGTAATTAAAACATGATGTTTAAAAATCCTATTTTTGTGCAAAGTCGTTTCTATGAAATTTAAAATAGCCATTATTTCCTTTTTGTTCCTTCTTGCATGTAACAAAAACAATAACACCACTTCCCCCTTACTACATTACGTCCCGCATAACAGCTCGGTAATCATTAAAATAAACGATAAGGTATCCTTTTCCAGTGAATTGGAGAACAACGACCTATTAAAGTCTTTTTCTTCCACCAAAGCGTACGCCTCTCTTGTAGCTAAGGCAAAACCCTTGCAATACCTACAGACCAATCTGGAGAGCATCCTTGCCTTTGTTGAATTAGGAAAAGGGAATTTTGAAATTCTGTACATCGTCCACAAATCCGAAGACCTAATTAACCTGGACGAAATCACTGATAAAAAAGTAGAACACATTACTTATCAAGGGAGTAATTTAGAGAAATACACGTTGGAAGGGGCTACTTTTTACTCTACAAGCCTTAACGATAAAATTATTTTTAGTTCTGCTAAAATGTTATTGGAAAATATGTTGCGCAAGGAGAAAGACCTAAGCACACAACCTTCGTTAAACACATTATACCAAGTCACCAACAACCAAAGTAGTGCCAATATATTTTTAAACACAAAGAAAAGTAATTCCTTACTAAGCCCCATTTTAAATAAAGACCAACACCTAGATATTTCCAAATTCACGGAATGGGTGTGTGTGGACTTTAATTCTAACAAGGACCATTTAAAACTCAATGGGATAAACACGGTCAGCGATTCCCTGCCAACAGTAAGCAACCTTTTTAATAGCACCCATGCCCTTATCAATAAAACCCCCAATTTGGCCCCAATGACCTCGGACGCCATAGTGTCGTACACTTTTGATAATTATAGCTCTTTCGCCAGAAATCAAAAAAAATATTTAGATAAGTCCATTTTGATCGACAACACTTTTAATGCCGTGGAGGAAATTGGCTTCATCTATTTAAATAATGAGACATCCATTATTTTGCACACCAGCGGTTCTGAAAATATTCAAGAATACTTGGATGGCCTTAAGATTGGCTCCGAGGACTATCAGGGGAATGAAATAGTAGCTCTTTCCAAGTCAGATTTTCTTAATCACTATTTTGATCCCCTTGTAAAGAATTACACGGCCAATCATTATACCATCATTGAAAATGCATTTGTTTTTGCCAATACCGCGGAAAGCCTAAAAACCATCATCGCCAATTATAAAAGCAGCGCCACCTTTGAGAAAACGGCTACTTACAAAACCGCTAAAGAACAACTGGCAGATGAGTCTTCCATCCTTTTTATAGCCAATGCCAAAGGAGTTGAATACTTTTTAAACCACAATATTTCAGCGGAAATTGTAAAGGAGATTAAGGTAAAGGAGCTTGCGGAATATACCTTTGCTGCGCAAATGGTTGCGGAAGACAATTTTCACCACACCAATATTTTATTTCAAAAAATTGCCCACGAAACAACTCTGAACCAAACCACCCCCTTATTCACGCTGACATTAGATAAAGGAATTGCAAATGCCCCGCAATTCGTGAAAAACCACCTAACCAAAAAGGAGGAAATAGTAGTCCAGGATCAAGAAAACAATCTTTATCTTATTTCTACGGAGGGAAAGGTCCTATGGAAAAAACAATTAAAAGGTAGAATACAGGGGCGTATAGAGCAAGTAGACCTTTATAAAAACGGGCGTTTGCAACTAGCTTTTACCACAGATAACGAATTCTTAATTTTAGACAGAAATGGAAACGAAGTTTCCCCCTTTACTTTTAAGTATGATGGTGGCAACTTAAATCCCTTGGCGGTATTTGATTATGAAAAGAAAAGGGATTATCGCTTTGTGGTATCACAAGGCGCTAAAATAACTATGTACAATAGGCTTGGAAAAAAGGTGACTGGCTTTAAGTTCAACAAAGCGGAGAGGTCCATTCTTGGAAGTGCCAAACACTTTAGGATAGGCAGAAACGATTATGTGGTCTTTAAAGAAGAGGGTGGGGAATTAAAAATACTCTCAAGGACAGGCGAGATCAGAGTTCCAGTGAAAGAAAAAATTGCGTTTTCCGATAATGAGGTACACCTCCATAAGAATAAGTTTACGCTGACCGACATCAAAGGGCGACTATATCAAATAGACGAAAAAGGAAAAATGACCTCAACCAACCTAAAATTATTGCCAGATCACGGCATTGATGCCACAAGCAATACCTTGGTAATTATGAACGATAACGTTTTGACCATACGCAGTAAAAAGGTGGAACTGGAACTTGGTGTGTACTCCAAACCTAAAATATTCTATCTAAACGACAAGATCTATGTCAGCGTTACCGATATACAAAATCAAAAAATTTACTTGTTCGATAGTCAGGCGGAAAGCATTTCCAATTTCCCAGTACCAGGAAGCTCCGTAATAGACCTCAGCGACATGGACAACGATCATAAATTAGAGTTGGTCACAAAAGATCAAGACAATTCCATTATTGTTTATAGGATCAACTAAAATATCCTTTGCCTTGTCCCATACCAGACATTGTGTAAATGGGACAAGGCCTTTTCTGTAATTTATAAAACATGATATAAGCCGGTTACTCCATATAACTTGCAGTTAGTACAAGAATATGTGCAATACATACAGCTAATTCCGATAGATCACTCTAATTACCTATTTTTAAAACAGTTAACACTGGATAAAAAATAATTTAAGATGAATCTATTAAAATTACAGTTATGAGACTCAGGAAAATTCTACCAAAAGTAATACTATGTGGTCTGCTTATGTTTTCCTTCAGCAATTCAGCAAATGGTCAATTTTTAAAAAAACTGGGCAAAATAGCTGAAAAAGCAGCAGAACGCACTGTTGAACGGCGAGTAGATAAGGAGGTCAGTAAAAAAACAGATGACGCATTAGACGATGTTTTAGAGCCGGGAAGCAATGCTCCTAATCCCGAATCCAATCCAGCACCGAACCACGAAGGAAGCAACACCAACAGTACAAATACTTCAGGAGAGGCAAACACCCCTGCTAATTCAGTTGAAAGCGGTCCCAAAACCCTTAAATTCTATACCAATTACGATTTTGTAGCAGGGAATAAAGTGCTAATGTATGACGATTTTTCCGTGGACAACATAGGTGACTTTCCCGCAAAATGGAATACCAATGGCTCCGGAGAGGTCGTAACCTTCGACAATAGTCCAGATAAATGGGTGAAATTATCAAATAAAACCTCCTACATACCCGATCTCCCCGAGATACTTCCTAGTGATTTCACGGTAGAATTTGATATGATTACTACCGGATTGGACAAAGAAATCAATTCCTATGCCCGCTTAACACTTATCTTGGACGATAACAACACTTTTAGACATGGATATAATTACGCGGAAATGGGCATACCCCTTGCTCAATATATGGATGCAGGAATTTATTTGAACAATCGCATTAATGGACAAAATACAGTTCGAAACAATGTGAAGAAAGACGTCCGTAACGACATTCTACAACTGGCACATGTGGCTATTGCAGTTAACGGGCAGCGGTTTCGAATGTGGATGAACGAGCGTAAACTAGTAGACCTACCAAGGTTTATTGGAGTAGATCTCATAAAATACCTCAAGTTTAATTTAGATCACATGCCTAACGAATCCAACGGACAATTTGTTTTTATTACCAATGTAAAGGTAGCAGAAGGCGGGGAAGACCTGCGGAGCAAACTTCTTAAGGAAGGTAAATTCTCAACCACTGGTATTTTATTCGACTCGGGTTCAGATAAGATTAAGCCAGAATCTTATGGCACCTTA
The DNA here is from genome assembly GCF_041320605.1 of Arenibacter antarcticus. NCBI lineage: Bacteria > Pseudomonadati > Bacteroidota > Flavobacteriia > Flavobacteriales > Flavobacteriaceae > Arenibacter > Arenibacter antarcticus. Next base: position 2,260,702 of record NZ_CP166679.1, on the reverse strand, counting down.
AAAGAGATAGCCATTGCCCTGCAACAAGAATCTGGAATAAATGTACAGATTGTGGGCCATACCGATGCGGATGGCAGTGATGCCACTAACGTTGAACTTTCCAAAAAAAGAGCTGCTTCAGTAAAGAAGTCCCTTAGCAGCGATTTTGGAATAATGGAAAGTAGATTACAGACCGATGGGAAAGGCGAGGCCGAACCTGTTGGGGATAACAACACTACCGCTGGTAAGGCTCAAAATAGACGTGTAGAATTTATAAAGACCTAACATGGTAGTTGAAAGTTGTAACCTAAGCTTTTACCAGGTATCCCAAAAGATAACCCAATAACCCTAACAATTTTTACATAATGAAAAGAAGAAATATCATCATATTATTATCCCTTTTAATAACCTCTTTAGGCTTTTCACAGGGCAATTGCAGTAAATTTTACCCAATGGAAGAAGGCCAAAGCTTTCAATACACCATGAGTAATAAAAAAGGTAAACCAGAAGGCACCACCGATTACTCCATTACAGAGGTATCTAACGCTGGAGGCGTTACCACAGCTACTATGAACATGAAGCTTACCGATAAAAAGGGCAAAGAAATCATGGTTTCCGATTTTAAGATGAGCTGTACTGGAGAAGGCGTTAAAATAGACTACAATTCACTGGTCCCATCTCAAATGATAAAACAATACACGGATATGGGAATGGAAATGGAGATTAGTGGTACCGATGTAGACATTCCCAATAATCTAACTGTAGGCCAAGACCTAGCAGATGCCAATGTGACCGTAAACATTAAGATGACCGGTATGAATATGACCATGAAGGTGGATCAGATCAATAGAAAGGTAGAAAAAAGAGAAAGTGTAACCACCCCTGCTGGGACTTTTGATTGTTACGTTATATCCGAGGACAATATTTCTGAAACCATGGGTGTAAAACAAAACATGAGTTCTAAGTTATGGCTTGCAGAAGGCATAGGTATGGTAAAGCAAGAAATGTATAGAAAGAATGGCGAATTAAACAGCCATATGGAGCTTACCAAGTATAACAAATAAACTATAGCGTAATATAAGTCAAGTTTCTCAGCGACGGTTGCTACCGATAACTTTCCGACGCAAAGATCAGCACATTCAAATCCCACTTAGTGGTTAAAAACCGAGACTAAAGTCTTGGTTTTTACCTTTATTATACTTGCTTGTTGCAAGCCAGGAATTCCGCCTCAAACAAGCAGGAAAAATGCTTTAACAATTTTTCTTTTACTTCCCCCAAGTCCACTTCTTTTTGCCCCAACTCTACATTTAAAGAGGTTACTGCCTTGCCTTTTATTCCACAGGGGATCATTAGATCAAAATAGCCTAAATCCGAATTTACGTTCAGTGCAAATCCGTGCATGGTTACCCACCTACTGGCGCGTACGCCCAAGGCACATATTTTTCGTGCGAAGGGCGTTCCTACATCTATCCAGACGCCGGTCTCACCTTTGGATCGCTCTCCTTTTATTCCGTACTCTTCTAGGGTAAGAATAATCATCTCCTCCAAAAAACGAAGGTATTTATGAATGTCGGTGAAAAAATTATCGAGGTCTAGAATAGGATAGCCCACAATTTGACCAGGTCCATGATAGGTAATATCCCCGCCTCGATTTATCTTGTAGAATTTTGCCCCTTTTTTGGTAAGCACATTTTCATCTACTAGTAGATTTCCAATGTCACCGCTTTTTCCCAAGGTATATACATGAGGGTGTTCTACAAACAAAAAATGATTGGGAGTTTCCAATCTGGAACCTTCCCTCCTATTCTTTATTTTTAGGTCCAGGACAGATTTAAACAATACTTCCTGATAATCCCAGGTTTCCTTGTAATCTTTATTCCCTAAATCTTCTAATAGAATCCTTTTATTCATAGTGCAAAGATACGAACTCTGCCTAAAAAATTGACTAATTTGGATTGTTAAGGATGATCAGAGCTGCAATAACCCCAGGGACCCATCCACATAGTGTAAGTAGAAAAACAATGAAAATAGAACCACAACCTTTACCTATAACCGCTAAGGGTGGAAAAATTATGGCCAATACAACTCTTAAACAGCCCATTTATATTTGATTTTTGATTGATGTACCAATTAGACGAAAATACAGCGCATTTGTTACAACAAAAGTAAAATAATACTAAAGGATCATAACAATACTATTTACGGGATTGATAGATTAAACCAGAGTAGCTATATTTGCAGCCTTAATCATGAATGTATGCAACTTTCGGAACAAGAAGTAATCAGAAGAGAAAAACTTGGCAAAATCCGGGACATGGGGATCGACCCATATCCTGCGGCACTTTACCCTGTAAATAGCACCTCTAAATCCATTAAGGAGAATTATGAGGAAGATAAAGAGGTAATCATTTCCGGAAGGCTCATGTCCAGAAGGATTCAAGGAAAAGCCTCCTTCGCTGAACTGCAAGATAGCGAAGGTCGTATACAGGTATATTTCAATAGGGATGAAATTTGCAAAGGAGAAGACAAAACCTTGTACAACGACCTCTACAAAAAGCTATTGGATATTGGGGATATCATTGGTATAGAGGGAACACTTTTTACCACCCAGGTAGGGGAAAAGACCGTAATGGTAAAGAATTTCACCCTCCTAAGTAAATCCTTACGCCCCTTACCGTTACCAAAAGTAGACTCCGATGGCAAAGTATACGATGAGTTTAACGACCCTGAGATGCGCTACCGTCAACGTTATGTAGACCTAGTAGTAAACCCAAGTGTAAAGAAGAATTTTATTAAGCGTACAAAGATTACCAATAGCATGCGTCAATTTTTTAATGATGCAGGATATTTGGAAGTAGAAACACCCATTCTACAGCCTATTCCAGGCGGTGCAGCGGCACGTCCGTTTATGACCCACCACAACGCACTGAACATACCTTTATATTTACGGGTAGCCAATGAACTATATCTAAAAAGATTGATCGTTGGTGGATTTGATGGTGTATATGAATTCGCCAAGGACTTTAGGAACGAAGGCATGGACCGCACCCATAATCCGGAATTTACGGTTATGGAACTTTATGTAGCCTATAAGGATTACAATTGGATGATGGACATGACCGAAAAGCTGCTAGAAAAAATTGCAATCGATTCCAATGGCACATCAAACGTTACGGTAGGAAAGAACCAAATCGAATTTAAGGCCCCATACCCTAGAATTCCAATTTTAGAAGCCATTAAAATACATACCGGTTTTGATGTGGCTGGCATGAATCAGGAAGAGCTTCTGGCGGTGGCCAAACAATTGCATTTAGAAGTGGATGAAACCATGGGCGTTGGAAAATTGATAGACGAAATTTTTGGAGAAAAATGCGAACATCATTATGTACAACCTACCTTTATAACAGATTACCCAAAGGAAATGAGTCCGCTTACCAAAGAGCACCGAAGTAATCCTGCCTTAACAGAACGCTTTGAATTGATGGTTAACGGGAAGGAGTTGGCAAATGCCTATTCCGAGTTGAACGATCCCATTGATCAACGCGAAAGGTTCGAAGAACAAATGCAACTCTCTGAAAAAGGAGATGATGAGGCCATGTTTATAGATCAAGATTTCCTAAGAGCATTAGAATATGGTATGCCCCCAACTAGTGGTATTGGCATTGGAATAGACCGTTTAGTGATGCTGATGACTAATAATGCCTCTATCCAGGAGGTGCTCTTCTTCCCACAAATGAGACCTGAAAAGAAACAGCTTGAGTTGAGTGATGAGGAAAAGGAAATACTTGCCTTATTAAAACCCTCTAGCTCTATGCCTTTAGAGGACTTAAAGTCCCAAGCAGGGCTAAGTGGCAAAAAATGGGACAAAGCAATGAAAGCCCTCACCAAGCACGAGTTAATTAAAGTCGCTACAGAAGGAACAACAAAAATGGTGATTTTAAAAAAGTAGATCCTTTATCTGTTTCTAAAAAGTAAGAAATAACTATTATATAAGTTAGGGCCAGGAATTTAATTCTTGGCCCTTTTTATTTATTGTTACAAGTCCAGAAGTGAAAATCACGATCCTTTAAGCTTGTGTATAAAATAGGCATTCCTTTGATAAGACTATAGGCGAAATGGGATTCAGAGATCCTTATCCCCCCCCTAAATGAACAAAAATGAAGCTACGGATACTATCATTTTACTGGGTATTCCGTCACCAAAATCGTTGAAATTATCAAGATTTGGGATTTATTAAGCGCAAAATAAGGTCTTCAATTTCATTTTTATAACTCTAAAAAAAAGTTTAGTTTCGAGGATTACAAAACAGTATATGGAAATAACCAAAAAACTAGGGCTACTTCTTGGCCCGTTATTCTTTTTTATCCTCATTAATTTACCCTCATTAATGGTTTCAGAAAAAGGCGATGCAGTAATTGCAGTAGCCGTATGGATGATTATTTGGTGGATTACCGAAGCTGTATCCATTTCTGTTACCGCTCTATTGCCACTGATTCTTTTCCCCTTATTAAAAATAATGCCCCTTGCTGAGGTGGGTGCCAATTATGGCAGTCCCATTATTTTTCTTTTTTTCGGAGGATTTGTTATGGCCTTGGCCTTAGAAAAGGTGAATCTACACAAACGTATTGCCTTAAATATAATTCGGATCACGGGAACCACCCCCAACAAGGTAATCTTGGGCTTTATGATAGCAACCGCTACCCTAAGCATGTGGATCAGCAATACCGCTAGTACCGTTGTAATGCTTCCCATTGCCATGTCCGTCATACGATTATTGATCAATGACGCCGATGGATTTACCAAGGACGACCGTAATTTTGCATTAAATGTGATGTTGGGAATCGCGTTCTCGGCAAATGCAGGTGGTATTGCCACCGTTATTGGCACCCCACCAAACTCTATTTTAATCGGTTTGTTGGAAAATGAATACAATATTGAAATCTCATTTTTAAAATGGATGGTAATCGGATTGCCATTTTCAATTGTTTTGTTGACCATTATTTATTTTGTACTAGTGAAATGGATGTTCCCTAACAAACAATTAAAATTCACGGCCTCCAAACAAGTTATAGACCAAGAATTGGAGAAATTAGGCCCAACAACTGGCAAGGAAAAAATGGTCCTTGTTATTTTTGGGATAACTGTATTCCTTTGGATCTTTAGGGCTTTGATCAATGAAATATTCCCTAATCTAGGCCTATCGGATACCATAATAAGTATGATTGCCGCCATCTCCCTTTTTGCCATTCCCTTTAACATTAAAAAGGGAGACTTCATTATTGGATGGAACGATACGGAAAAATTGGCTTGGGGAATCCTTATTCTTTTCGGGGGCGGGTTGGCACTTGCCCAAGGTATGTCGGCAAGTGGCATTGTGGATACTGTAGCTCACATTATTGCCAATAGTGAGATAGGTGTTCTACTTACTACCACACTATTACTTTTCTTGATACTCTTTATGACGGAATTAATGAGTAACGTAGCATTAATTGCAGTGCTTGCTCCAGTAGTTGCAGGAATTGCAATTGGTTTGGGAATCCCAATCCTATACCTATTGATTCCCGTTACCATAGCCAGCAGTTGCGCCTTTATGCTACCAATGGCCACACCGCCGAACGCCATAGTTTTCGCCAGTGGTCATATCAAAGTTTACCAGATGGCAAGGGTCGGTATTATTCTCAATGTCATTTCAGTAGGTTTGTTGGTGCTCTTATTTCAGTTTATACTACCCTTAATTTTTTAACCCCCACTTAAACTTCTAAAGGAGTTTATAATGTCAAGGCCAATCTTGTACCCTAAAATGAATCATACCCGAGCAACAGAAACATAAAATACTTCTGGATAAATGGAGAGATACGTTACACCATCCATTTTGTAAGCGTATCATCTACACATCAAAATAGAATTGCTATAAAAAAGTAAAGCCCTTGTGTATACAAAGGCTTTACGATCGACTAATTCAAAAATAATATTAAAAAATAATATTCTCTATCTTAATAGACTTGAACAAAGTTGATTTGTTACAGTTTAAATGTTAAAAAATCACTTTTATAGTATTTCGCGTTAAACTGTTTGCATTAATTTGATGTAACATCACATCTAGCGTTAATTTATTACAGACTCATCAATATTCCTCCCGGATTTCCACAATTTAAATTTAATTCAGTTCTTTGGCGAAATTCAATTTGCATAAAAAAACAATCCAAGCATGTTTACAAAACAACTCCCAAAAATGCTATTTGCATTTTTGTTATTAGGTTTTATTACAACTACAGAAGCCCAGATTTTTAAAAAGAAATCCAAAAAGACCGAACAGGCCAAAGAAGATGAAAAGTCCAAAAAAGGGGATATTGAATCGTACGAGAAGGTAATTACCAAAGATGCCATAACGGATAAGGGTTTATTTGATGTTCATAAGGTAGATGACAAATACTATTATGAAATTCCTGACAGCTTGTTCACTAAAGAAATGTTGATGGTGAGTAGGATTTCCAAAACCGCAAATGGAATTGGTTTTGGAGGAGGAAAAATTAACACAAAGGTCCTTCGATGGGAGAAAAAGGACAAAAAAGTACTGCTCCGTGTGGTCAGTCATGATGTAGTAGCATCGGATTCTCTTCCCGTTTATGAAGCGGTAATAAACTCCAATTTTGAACCAGTTCTGTATGCGTTCGACATAAAAGCATTTAATAAGGATTCTACCAAATTAGCTACCGTTATTCAAGTAAACGAATTATTTGAAAAGGATGTAAATGCGTTGGGTATGCCCGATCGTTACCGTAAGCAATACAAGGTTTCCCGTTTGGAAGATTCTAGAAGTTATATAGAAACGCTTAAAAGTTATCCTTTAAATATAGAGGCTAGGCACGTAAAAACCTACACCGCAGGCAGCCCACCATCCAATGGTAGTTTGGGTTCTATTTCCATAGAGATTAATAATTCCATGGTACTATTGCCGGAAGAGCCCATGAAACGTCGCAATTTCGACAGTCGTGTAGGCTGGTTTACAAGCAGTCAGATAGATTATGGTCTGGACGCCCAAGAAAGCAAGTCGGTAGAGTTTTTGGACCGTTGGAGAATGGAGGTTAAGGATGAAGATATTGAAAAATTTAATAGAGGAGAATTGGTAGAACCTAAAAAACCTATCATTTATTATGTGGATCGGGCAACCCCAAAACATTGGGTGCCTTTTATAAAACAGGGAATTGAAGATTGGCAGGTGGCCTTTGAGGCCGCAGGCTTTAAAAATGCCATCCTAGCAAAAGACCCTCCTACTATTGAAGAAGATCCAGAATGGTCTCCCGAAGATGTAAGATATTCCGTGGTTCGCTATTTAGCCTCTCCCATTCCCAATGCGAACGGACCGCATGTTAGTGACCCAAGAACCGGCGAGATATTGGAATCGGATATAAACTGGTACCACAATGTAATGTCTCTGCTTAGAAACTGGTATTTTGTGCAAACCGCCGCAATAAATCCAGATGCCCGAAGCGTTGCTTTTAAAGAAGAGGTAATGGGACGTTTAATTCGTTTTGTCTCCTCCCATGAAGTAGGACATACGTTAGGCTTGCCCCATAATATGGGAAGTAGCATCGCTTATCCTGTAGACTCGCTCAGATCGGCCACATTTACCCAAAAGTACGGCACAGCCCCTTCCATTATGGACTATGCCCGATTTAATTATGTAGCCCAACCTGGTGATGAGGGAGTTGCCCTAATGCCCAATATTGGCATTTATGACAAGTATGCCATTAGTTGGGGATACCGACCAATCTTAGATAAATCGGAAACAGAAGAGAAGGAAATATTGGATAGCTGGATCTTACAGCATGCAGGGGACCCCCTATATCGTTTTGGTCATCAACAAGTAGGAGATGTGGTAGACCCAAGTTCTCAAACCGAAGATTTAGGAGACGATGCTATAAAGGCAAGTACCTACGGAATAAAAAATCTAAAATTGATTGTGCCACAACTGGTAGAGTGGACCGCAGAAAAAGGCAAGGATTACAAGGATCTAAACATCCTATATGGTCAGGTTATTGGGCAATACAATAGATATATGGGACATGTAAGCAATAATATAGGAGGGGTTTACGAGTACCAAAAAACCTATGACCAAGAAGGGCCTGTGTATATTCCAGTAAGTAAGGAACACCAAAAAAACTGCATGTCTTTTATACAGGATCAGCTTTTTAAAACCCCAGAATGGCTTATCGATCAAAATATTTTCAATAAAATAGAATATTCAGGTTCCATAGAACGCATACGAAACACTCAGGAAAGAACCTTGACCAATATCCTGAGTCTAGGAAGATTGGCAAGATTAATGGAAAATGAAGCGACCAATGGCGCTGAAGCCTACACCCTGATAAATATGATGACCGATCTTAGGAAGGGAATCTGGTCGGAAATAAGGGATGGCAACAAAATAGACATTTACAGAAGAAATTTACAAAAAGCTCATATAGAGCGATTGGCATATTTGATGAGTGCAGAAAACGAAGATAAAAAATCCAATATGGGAGGATATCAAAAATCGACTGCAATTAATACCAGTCAATCTGACATTAGATCCATCGCCAGAGCAGAATTGAATATACTTCAACGGGATATTAAAAATGCTGTAAACAGGACTTCAGACCTTATGAGCAAGTATCACTTACAAGATGTGGAAACAAGGATAGATCTTATCTTGGATCCTAAATAACGACAAATTAGTGCAACAATTGAAACGGCTGGGGTATTTGTATACTTCAGCCGTTTTTACATTAGTCACTGTTAACTTCCATCCACTGATAGCCTTGTTGGTACAAATGCTAAAAATTATACAAACTTTATTGTCACTGTCAAAAATTTGAAATAAATTCCTACATTTGCGGAAAGAAGAAAATCCCCCATTCCATGAACTACAGAATAAAAAGTCTTATGTATTTTATCTGCTTCTTGGCCTCGGTAATATTTTACTACAATATGGATGTAGAAAAAGAACAAAATACTCCTTCCAAATCTGTTGAAACACCAAAGAAGACCAAAGACACACTTAAGCCTGAAGAACACTTAGTTGAATTGCACGAAACTTTGGAGAGGACTTAATTTTCCATCCATTTTATAATCAAAACCACAACTTTCTAAGCTTTACCACAAAAAAGAACACTTTCACAACATTGGATGAAAACGGGTTGAAATTTTGCTTAATATAGAAGTGTAAATTAAACCCCAAATCCATGAACTACAGAATAAAAAGTCTCGTTTACCTTATTGGTTTTATAACATCGGTATTGGTTTACAGCCAACTTCAAGAAGAAACTGACACCGAAAAAGAAGTGCTCACTATAGAGAGCAACAATGTTGATGATGGCATTGCCAACACTGACTATTAAAGGGTATTCCTAAAATTTTTAATTTAAGGGGCTATTAGATTACCTACAAGTCTAAAAGTCCATAAAAACCGTTCTAGTTAGCTAGAACGGTTTTTATGTATTTAACCATTACAGAGTTATAAACTTGCGTAGCCCCTCACAGCCTTTGGGCTAATTATTCCCTTAAATAAATAAATCCTCCCTATTCACCATTTAAATACAGTCCTTCTAATTACCTTACCCCTACTTGGTATCACCAACGTCATCACTCTAAAACAGCACCAAGCAAAACAAGGTAGTTTGGCTCCCAAATTAGAAAATTCATTGCTTAAAGGAATGGTCACAACAAGCTCACTATAAGTCTTTACCCGTGTTAAACTTTAGCGAAATTAGGGATAGGGACTAAACCAAATTTCATTTTGGATGTCCTATAAATAATCATAACCCTTAAAATTACAGATAATGAGAAAATTATTTTTTACCATCGTATTGATGATTGGATTTACTGCTATGGCACAAACGGGTCACCGAAAAGGAATGAAAGACTGGAGTCCAGAGAAGATCGCCTCGCTGCAAACCAAACAAATGACATTGGCCTTAGATTTAACAGATGCCCAACAAACTCAGATTCAGAAAATGAACTTAGAAAATGCCACTTCTCGCATGGAAAGAATCAAAGAAATGAAAGCGAAAAAAGAAAATGGAGAAGGCAAGACCTTCACATCGGAAGAACGCTATGCTTATAAAGCAGCAAGATTAGATCATCAGATTGCACAAAAGGAGCAACTACAAAAAATACTATCCAAGGAACAGCTAGAAAAATGGGAAAACAAAAAAAAGGAACGCATGTCTCATAGAGAGGGAAAGGGCAAAGGTTCCCATAGGGCCAAAACCCATAAGCAATAAGGTTTAAAAACAGGACTGTACGGAAATCTTCCTTCTCTTGGTAGCATTTCCGGTATGCCCTTCGCCAAAGTCACATCGCATATTGTGTCTAGGTTAAACCTAAGCGTTACCACATCTTGCAACCCTCTGGTGAATATTTAAAAAATGAGCATAAAAAAGAGGGAGAATTCTCCCTCTTTTTTATGCTCATTTTTTATGCCCACTTGATGTGCTACTCCATTTCCTCTGTAAATTACCGGAGACGTAGCTAGACTACTAATACTTATTTCAGATCTTCTACAATATTGGATAGTGCTTTAATGGTATTATCCAAATCCTCATAGGAAAGTGCATCGTTTAAAAAGTAGCTTTCAAATGCGCTTGGGGGTAGATAAACACCCTGATTTAACATCCCGTGAAAATACTTCTTAAAGGTATCATTATTTCCTTTGACCGAACTTTCAAAATCTACTACAGGCTCGTCCGTAAAGTGAAATGAAATCATGGAACCAAATCTATTTTTCTGAAAGGGAACATTATGCTCTTGCAATACCTTAGCCATTCCTTTTCCCAAATATTCAGTTTTATCCGCAAGACTCCTAAAAATATCGGGATTATTGTTCAATTCGGTCAACATAGCCAAACCAGCGCTCATCGCCAATGGGTTGCCACTGAGGGTTCCTGCTTGGTACACCGGACCATCAGGAGCCAAATAACTCATTATTTCGTCCTTTGCTGCAAAGGCGCCCACAGGTAGTCCACCGCCTATGACCTTTCCAAAGGTGACAATATCGGCATCTACTCCCAACACTTCCTGTGCCCCGCCCCTTGCCAATCTAAAGCCGGTCATCACCTCATCAAAAATCAATAATATCCCTTCTTGGGTACAGAGTTCACGTAAACCTTTTATAAAGCTTTCTTGTGGGATGATGCATCCCATATTACCGGCTACAGGTTCAATAATAATAGCTGCAATCTCCCCTTTATTAGCAACTACCAAGGATTGTACACTTTCTAAATTATTATACATCGCCAAGAGGGTGTCTTTAGCAGTGCCTTTAGTTACCCCAGGGCTATTGGGACTTCCAAAAGTAACGGCCCCACTGCCGGCTTGAATCAGAAAGGAATCTGAATGTCCGTGGTAACAGCCTGCAAACTTAATAATCTTGTCCTTTCCCGAGAAACCTCTTGCCAACCTAACTGCACTCATACAGGCTTCAGTTCCGCTATTCACAAATCGGATCTTATCTATATTAGGAACCATGGAAACAGCTAATTGCGCCAATTGGGTCTCCACCTCTGTGGGCATCCCAAAAGAAGTCCCTTTTTTTGCTTTCTCAATAACCGCATTGATGACGGGCTCGTAAGCATGACCTAAGATTAAAGGGCCCCATGAAGCAATATAATCTATAAATTTATTGCCATCCTCATCATATAAATAAGCTCCCTTGGCTTCCTTAACAAATATTGGGTCACCACCCACTGCCTTAAATGCTCTTACTGGGGAGTTGACCCCACCTGGAATAAATCGCTGTGCTTCGGCAAACAAAGCACTACTTCTCTTATATATCATTTTATACCTGATTTTTCTGCTTTTACAGTAAGTTTTTGACCTACCGCCAAATTACTGTTCTTCATTTTATTTAATCTCATCAGTTCCGGAACCGTAAGAAAGTATTTTTTGGAAATAGAATACAAGGTATCCCCTTTCTGAACCACATAAGTTTCAAAGTTATACTGTCTGGGTTCTTTTTTCACGATCCTTCCCGTCTTTATTACATCTAGGTCATATTTATGCAAATCATAGCGTTCTATAAAGGATATTAATTTATCGGGATATTTGCGATCTGTAGCATAGCCTGCTTGTTTTAATCCTTTGGCCCAGCCTACATAGTCATCATGCTCCAAATCGAAAAGAAATGCATATCTGGCGCGAGTAGAAAGAAATATACTGTGATCTCTAAAAGAATACATGGGATGATTGTATTTTCTAAAGCACTCCCCCTTTTCATCATCGTCGTGATAATCATAATCGCCATCCCAACCGGTATGGCATTTTATTCCAAAATGATTATTGGTCCTTTGAGCAAGGTCGCCCCTTCCAGCTCCACTCTCCAAGATTCCCTGGGCCAGAGTAATACTGGCCGGAATGCCATAAGCTTTCATTTCAAACTGGGCAATCTCAGCAAAAATTGTTATATACTCATCCACGGAACTGACTGGAAAACTCACAAATTTCCCCGTATCTTCCGGAAGTGGGTACAGCACACTTCCCAGCTGTTCATTTGCCTTTCCGGTCTCTCTTTCGGTATCTTTTTCGGCAGTCTTCTTGCTAGCCCTATCAATAGGTTTCTTAGTATGGGAGACCCGTTTTTTAGATCCACATCCAATCATTAAAAATCCAAAAATTACTACAGTTACAATCCTTTTTATCATACTTCTATCAATGGCAGCTGTCGCTTTTTTAATACTGAATTCATTCCTTCTATCCCTTGTAATCCACCCGTATGGATGGCTAATATTGATGATCCCTTTTTAAAATAATCCTGTTTTACCAGATCTAAAATACCATAAAATAATTTTCCGGTATAAATGGGATCTGTGGGGATGCCGGTTTTTTGCTTAAAGTGATTAATAAATTCTATAAGCGATTGGGACACTTTGGCATAACCTCCAAAGTGATACTCGTTTCTTATTTCCCAATTCTCCCTAGTGACAAAATTACGAATATCTTTTGTTAGAAAATCACCTTTCAAGGAGGCAAAACCCAATACCTTTTGGGCCGGCCCAGAGGAATTGATAATTCCGGCCAAGGTTCCACCCGTACCTACACTGCTGCATACATAATTAAAGTTCCAGTCACTTTCCTTTAATATCTCTTCACAACCTTTGATGGCCAACACATTGGTTCCCCCTTCAGGCACCAAATAGAATGGCCCAATAGTTTCCTTCAATGCCTGTATAGAGGCAGAATTGGCCTTATCCCTATATTCCTCCCTAGAAATAAATCTAAGATCCATCCCATGTTCATTAGCTTGGACTAAGGTGGGGTTGTCTTTCCATTTCCCACTTAACTCCTCACCTCTTATAATACCAATAGTGCGCAGTCCATATTCTTTACCGGCATAGGCAGTAGCGGCAATATGGTTGGAATAAGCCCCACCAAAAGTGACTAAGGTTTGAATACCTTGCTGCTGGGCCTCTATGATGTTGTATTTTAACTTTCGGAATTTATTGCCAGAGATAAAAGGATGATTCAAATCTTCCCTTTTCACTACTAGGGAAACCTGTTTCTCTTTTAATATAGAAAGATTTACTTCTTGATGGATTACCGACACGCCTAACGCTTTTCGGTCCAAAGATATTTAATAAAGCTATACGGACGTCGTTCCTGCAAATAATATAAGTTAGATTCATTCTGATACGCCTCTCGTTCAAAACTAATATTTCGATAGGCGGTGTAAACATCAAAATAAATAAAAAATCGCACCACACCTTCCAACAGGTATAACATATAAAAAGGAAGAACAAGCAATTCCCGTTGTTGTTTTAAATGGATTTTTTCATGATTAATCAGGACAGCATCATTTTTTAAGGCAGGATTCTTCAATATGATGAATGGCCAGAGCGACAGTCCCACATAGTTTTTGATGAAAAAATGTTTAAATACAATGATCATAGAATCCGAAAATAATAATGCTTCTTCCAAAGGTAAAAGTCATCAAACAAAGAACGGACCATAATCGATTTAAAACCTACTAAATAAGATAAACTACAGAAAGAACCAGAGTGATTCCCAATATTATCACCAATGACTACGGTTGAAGTTACATTTTTCAATTTAATCCCATAAATTTACAACAATGAAGAAATTGATACCATTGGAGGAAGGAGATTTTTATCTTTCGGAGGAAGGCTATAAAGTTTTCACGGAACAATATCATCTAAAAAGAGGGTATTGTTGCGAAAGCGGTTGTAGACATTGCCCCTACGGCTACAATAAGAGCACTAACAGAAGAAACTAAAAACCAGGCTGTTCGGCATGATTTTTGCGAATACATCTAAAGGAGTAGTACTAATTCAAATTTTAAAGCTATGAAAAATATTACATTTTTGGTCGTTCCGATTTTCGCATTACTTTTAATAAGTTCCTGCACATCGGTACGTGTATTATCGGATTATGATAGGGAAGCAAATTTCAACAACTTTAAAACCTATGCGTTCTACAAAACAGGGATAGACAAGGCGCAAATTTCCGATTTGGACAAAAAAAGAATCCTTAAGGCCATCGATTCCGAAATGAGTTCTCGTGGTTTCGTAAAAGCCAATGACCCAGACATTCTGCTTAGTATTTTCACCAAGGAAAGACAGCAAGTAGACGTTTACAGCAATTACTGGGGCGGTGGTTATTATGGTTGGGGATGGAATCCCTATTTCTGGGGCGGTCCTTATAATGGCAGCAACGTTAGCACTAGAACGGAAGGCTCTTTGTACATAGATGTAATAGACGCCAAAAATAAAGAACTGGTATGGCAGGGACGCGGCATTGGAACCTTGCACAACATAAAAAATATTGAAAAGAAAGAGGCTCGAATAAAAGAATTTGTTGCTGAAATCTTGCAGGCCTATCCTCCAGGATCTGAAAGCAAATAAGAATATTTGTAATAAGACTGCCCAAAAAGAACCTCTTGCCGTAATTTAGAAGTTACTGGAACACATAAATTTTAGGACCCTCCGAAATTACATAGTGCTTCCCCTCTAAAAAGCAAGGCTTACTTTTTGGGCAGTTGCTTTTTCGTATCTTTCCTAGAGCAAAACAGAAACCATGTCTTACGAAAGCAACTATATATTGGAGAAGCTCCCCGAGCATTTAAGACAGTATATAAAACCTCAAAACTACGAGGAGTATACTGCTATAGATCAAGCTGTATGGCGCTACGTAATGCGAAAAAATGTGGACTACCTAAGCAGGGTAGCCCATAAAAGCTACTTAGACGGACTACAAAAAACAGGCATTTCCATAGACCATATCCCCAATATGTATGGGATGAACCGCATTCTAAAGGAGATTGGTTGGGCCGCAGTAGCGGTGGACGGTTTTATCCCTCCATCTGCCTTTATGGAATTCCAAGCCTATAACATTTTAGTCATCGCTTCAGACATAAGGCAATTGGAGCACATAGAATACACTCCTGCCCCAGATATAATACATGAAGGTGCCGGACATGCTCCTATAATTGCTAATCCTGAATACGCCGAGTATCTTAGAAGATTTGGAGAAATAGGCTGCAAGGCAATTTCCAGTGCTAAGGATTACGAACTCTACGAAGCCGTTAGACACCTCTCCATAATAAAAGAAGCACAAGGCACTCCCCAAGACCGAATCGACAAAGCTGAAAAAAAAGTGGCGGAATTACAGCACAATATGGGGAAACCCAGTGAAATGGCCCTTATAAGAAACTTACATTGGTGGACGGTAGAATACGGATTGATTGGCACCGTGGAAAACCCAAAAATATATGGGGCGGGACTTTTATCCTCAATTGGGGAAAGTGCCTGGTGCATGACCGATGCGGTAAAGAAAATACCCTATTCCATTAATTCCGTACATACCTCTTTTGATATTACCAAACCACAACCACAACTTTTTGTAACTCCAGATTTTGCTTATCTCAATCAAGTATTGGAAGAATTCGCCAACACCATGTCGCTGCGGAAAGGCGGCTTAAGGGGATTGGAAAAATTAATTGAATCCAAGGAACTAGGAACGGTAGAACTAAGCACTGGCCTTCAGATTTCAGGAAAATTCAGTACTGTAATCGCATATGAAGGGAAACCCGTTTATCTTTTCACTGAAGGAAAGACGGCACTCTCTTACAGGGAAAAGGAATTGATAGGACATGGCACCAAACAACACCCCCATGGATTTGGTTCCCCGATTGGAAATTTAACGGGAATAAATATAGCCATTGAGAACATGAGCCCTAGGGACCTAAAGGCATATAATATTTACGAGAGCGAGGTGGTTACCCTAGAATTTGTTGGGGGGATTACCATAAGCGGGAAAATTATAACAGGGACCAGGAATTTGAAAGGCGAAATTATCTTGATCAGCTTGGCAAATTGCACGGTAAAACACTATGATAAAATACTGTTCCAACCAGCGCAAGGACTTTACCATATGGCAGTGGGAGAATCTATTGTTTCTGTCTTCAACGGTCCGGCAGATCTGTCAAGCTTTGATCTAGTTACCCATAAGATTTCCGACACCACTATTAAGGCTACCAAAACCGAGCAGCACACGGAATTGGAACAACTTTACCTTCAAGTAAGGGAGTTTAGGGATGGAAAAAACACCAATACCTCCCGAAACAAGATTTTTCAAGAACTAAAACTGAACCACCCGGAAGATTGGCTATTATCCGTAGAATTGTACGAATTGGCAAAAAACAATGAGGATTGGGAGTTTGCAAAGGAAATAGCGGAACATCTGGAAATTGTAAAACAGAACAAGCCAAAAGTTGGACATTTAATAGATGACGGATTGGAACTGGTAGCTAAAAAATTAGTACTTTAGAGTTTTTATGATCAACAATTATTCACCCTATATAACTGACCATTAATTAGATAACCTATGAAATTACCGGTCCATTTAACACTATTATTATTCCTTTTTTCCATGTCCTTTTCTAAAGCCCAAACCATTTACAATGAAAGTGAAGTTCCCTCTTTTGAGGTACCTGACCCCTTGGTCACCTTTAAGGGAAAAACAATTGGCACTATTGGGGATTGGGAAAATGTGAGAAGGCCAGAATTACATACTTATTTTGAAACCAAGGTCTATGGAAAGATTCCCAAAAATCTTAAGATAGATTCCTATAAGATTTTAGAACAGGAAGACAATGCCCTTAATGGAAAGGCGAACCGGAGGCAGGTTGAACTCACTTTTAAACATAATGATAAAGTACTGAGCTTTACCATTTTGTTATATCTCCCCAAGAAGGTTGAAAATACAGCGGTTTTTTTAGGCTATAACTTTTACGGCAATCATACGATTACCGAAGACGAGTCGGTCTTAATTTCAACCGCTTGGGCCGATAATAATGAAGGTTTTGACATTGTAAACAATACTTTAACAGCAGCATCCCGCGGCAAGCGGACCCATCGCTGGGCCATTGAAAAAATTATAGATGCAGGTTACGGCCTCGCCACCATTTACTACGGGGAAGTTGATCCGGACAAGGACGATTTTTCAGACGGTATCCAAAGCCTCTTATACAGTAAGAACCAAAAACATCCAAAAGCAGATGAATGGGGAAGTATTTCCGCATGGGCTTGGGGCTTGAGCAAGGCAATGGATTATTTTGAAAAGGATCCTGAAATTGATGCGGCAAGGGTCATTGCTTTTGGCCATTCCAGATTAGGTAAAGCAGCCCTGTGGGCAGGAGCCAATGACAAACGGTTTGCAGGTGTTATTTCCAATAATTCAGGATGTGGGGGAGCCGCCCTTTCCAAGCGGAAATTTGGAGAGACTATAGGGGTCATAAACGAAAGGTTTCCACACTGGTTTTGTACGAATTTTAAAGAGTTCAATAATAAGGAAGAGACATTGGCCGTAGACCAACACCAACTTTTGGCCCTGATTGCGCCTAGGCCCTTGTATATCGCCAGTGCGGAAGAAGATAGGTGGGCAGATCCCAAGGGCGAATTTCTTTCTGCCCTTTACGCATCGTCTGTTTATGAATTATACGGTAAAAAAGGTATTAATATCATGGACATGCCAGTTGTAAATTCACCCATCCTAAACACAGTTGCCTATCATATACGCACAGGCAAGCACGATGTTACGGATTACGATTGGGAACAATATATTAAGTGGGCCGACACCTTTCTGCGATAAACAGGGACTAATGCTTTATAAATTGCTCTGCAGACTTTAATTCTTCTAAATTCTGAACGGTATTGTCACCATAAACCAAGGTCCAACCCATCGTATTTGTAAGCACCAAAAACTTTGAAAGCTCACTGACCAATCGGTTTTCTGCATTGGACCTTAAAGTAGAAGCCTCAATCTTTTTCATCAAGGAAGCATTTACATTGCGCTTAATTTTATTGTAGTCTTCCGCATT
The DNA here is from genome assembly GCF_041320605.1 of Arenibacter antarcticus. NCBI lineage: Bacteria > Pseudomonadati > Bacteroidota > Flavobacteriia > Flavobacteriales > Flavobacteriaceae > Arenibacter > Arenibacter antarcticus. The sequence goes on along the minus strand of NZ_CP166679.1, from coordinate 2,242,350 downwards.
AAACTGATTAAGAAAATCTGAAGTAACATCATAATACTCAAAATCTGGATTTATCTTAATTTCTGCTTTGGGAATACTCCGGATAAACAAAGTTTTAGCCTCCTTGTCTACCTCATAATTTATTTTGCTTAGATCATAGGCCACAGTTACCTCGGCATTCACCACCACTAAGGCTTTTTTATTTGCGGTTATCAATGGCCCAAACAATTGTTGGGAATCTTTATAATTGTACACCTCCGCAAAATGCCCTTCGGTTACAATTAATTTGGAAACATTCTCTATTTGTTGCTGAATAAGCATCGAATTCTCTTGTAAGATCGATTTCTCCTTTTTGTCTTCCGAACAGGAACGGAAAATTAACACTGCCGCCAAGGCAAGTAGCACCCCAGTAAATATATTTTTCATTCCTTAAAATTTCATAAATGGGTACTCTAGTAAGAGATCCATAATTTTTTGCTGTTGCTTGTCCAGAAACTGTTGATGTTGTTCCGAAGAAGGATTAAACGGTCTATGCTTCATTCCCTTTTGAATTTGGTCCACTTTTTCCATCACCGTATACACGGCTTCTGATATCCAAACATATTTAAATTTTTCCCATATATAATCTATGGCCAACGTATTGGGATGAACCATATCGGCATTGTAAAAACGGTAATCCCGCAGTTCGTCCATCATAATTTCATACGCGGGAAAATAAGTCACATTAAGCGATTTCTCCAATACTTCATGGATGGCAGTACTTAAATTTGCCTTACTACGCTGATTTTCCACAAAACCATCTTTGAGATGTCTTACTGGCGATACTGTGAAAATAAACCGAACATTTTCATTGATAGTTCCTACAAGCTCCATAATATGTCTTAAACTTTCCACGTTGGCTTCTACCGATATCATCTCCTTGGAAAATTCCTTTTGTGGCACCTTATGGCAATTGGCGACGTACCGATCGGTTTCTTTATGACGGTACGCCCAGGCAGTGCCCAATGTAATAAAGATATGGGAAGCGGCACCAATCTCTGCCAAGGTAACACTTAAACCTGTATTTAAATTTTCGAGCAATTGTTCTTTGGTAAGGGCAGAAAGATCGGAATGAGCATCAAAACAATGCCAACGTTCGTTGTGGAAAAAAATATCCCCTTCTGTGTAAAATTGCTTATTAACGCATCTGGCAACCAAACGCTCTATGGCCTTTGGGTGAAACAAAATTCCGAAAGGATTGCTTAAGGCTCGAAACTTAAAATAACTCAATTTATCACCGATATTTTCTGAAAAACAAGAGCCTAACAGAACCACCTTACCCTGATAGTCCATTTGGTCGGCAACCTTATATAACGGTATTTGGGTTTGTAGCTTCATTTTAGTCCGCACTTCATTTAATAAAACATCCTAAACCGTACAGTGAAGCCGCAGGATATGGAACTCCTGCCAGGCCTCAGTTAACAGTTGGGCATTAGGTTAAATACTCCTTTGCCATTTTTAAGGCTTCCGGGATACCTGCAGGATTCTTACCCCCTGCCGTAGCAAAGAAGGGTTGACCTCCGCCACCACCTTGAATGTATTTCCCTAATTCCCTTACTATGGTACCGGCGTTTATCTTTTTTTGCGTTACTACTTCCTTAGAGATGTAACAGGACAAAATAGCCTTCCCCTCTTGTTCCGAGGCGAACAACAAGAACAAATCATCTCTATTGCTCCCCATTTCAAAAGATAGATCTTTAATTCCGGAAGCATCTAGGTCCACTTTTTTCGCAAGGAACTGCACTCCGTTTACTTCGGTTAGTTCGTTTAAGAGATCCCCTTTTAAGTTTTTGGCCTTATCCCTTAACAAGCCTTCAATTTGCTTTTTCAACGAAGAGTTCTCCTCTTGTAAAGCTCCCAAGGCTTTCACTGGATCTGCAGTATGGTTAAGCAGGTCTTTTATCTGGTACATCAACCTGTTGTTTTCGGAATAAAAATCCTTAACAGCATCAGAGGTTATAGCTTCAATTCTTCGTATTCCAGCAGCTACAGCTCCTTCCGATCTAATTTTAAAATGCCAAATATCCCTAGTATTCTTAACATGGGTGCCACCACAAAGTTCAATAGACTGCCCAAAACGGATAGTTCTTACGGTATCCCCATATTTCTCGCCAAAAAGGGCCACTGCGCCTTCTTTGACAGCTACTTCCATAGGAACACCACGCTGCTCCTGCAAGGGCAGGTTACCGTAGATACGTGAATTTACAAAATTCTCGACCTCTCTTATTTGGTCTACGGTGAGTTTGGCAAAATGGGAAAAATCGAATCGCAAATATTTGGAGTGAACCGCAGAACCCTTTTGTTCTACATGGGTTCCTAAAATTTCACGCAATGCTTGATGCAAAAGGTGTGTAGCGGTATGGTTGCAAGCAGTTCTCCAACGTTGTTTTTTATCTACTACAGCCTTAAAACTATCGTCTACCTCCGATGGCAATTCCTTGGTGAAATGTACAATTTCATTGTTTTCCCTTTTGGTGTCTAAAATGTAATACACATTCCCATTGGCCGCTTCCAGATAGCCTTTATCACCTACCTGTCCACCACCTTCTGGGTAAAAAGGAGTTAAATTAAAGACCATTTGATATTGTTCACCTTCCTTCTTGGAGGTAATCTTTCTATATTTCACCAATTTCACATTGGCTTCCATCAGATCATAACCCACAAATTCCTGTTCCAGATCGTTGGACAAGATCACCCAATCATCCTTGGAAACCTCTGAGGCTGACCTAGAGCGGGCCTTCTGTTCCTGCATAGCGACCCCAAATCCCTTTTCATCTAATTCATAGCCCCTTTCACTTAAAATAAGAGCAGTTAAATCTATTGGAAAACCAAAGGTGTCATAAAGCTCAAAGGCTTTTCTACCATCCAATATAGTCCCTTTATTGGCCAAGATCATGGTATCTAACAACACCAAGCCTTGATCCAGAGTTTTTAAGAATGATTGCTCCTCTTCTTTAACCACATTCTCTATCAACTGTTTTTGAACTTTAAGTTCGGGATATGCCGAACCCATATTATCGGAAAGCACCTTTACCAGCCTGTACATAAAGGGTTCCTTCGTATCTAAAAAGGTAAACCCGTACCTAATGGCCCTTCTAAGGATCCTACGGATTACATAACCTGCTCCTGTATTACTTGGCAATTGTCCGTCCGCAATAGAAAAGGCCACTGCCCTAATATGATCGGCAATTACCCTAATGGCAATATTTATATTTTCATCTTTTCCATATTTGGCATTTGCAATGGTCTCTATCTCTCTGATTAGGGGAGTAAATACATCTGTATCATAATTGGATTGTACGTTTTGCATCACCATACAGAGTCGCTCAAAGCCCATCCCAGTATCTACGTGTTTTGCGGGCAATGGTTCCAAGCTCCCATTGGCCTTCCTATTGTATTGCATAAATACAAGGTTCCAAATTTCCACTACTTGCGGATGGTCCATATTTACCAAGGAGGCACCGGACACCTTTTCCTTATCCTCTTTAGATCGTATATCCACATGGATTTCGGAACATGGTCCACATGGGCCTTGATCGCCCATTTCCCAGAAATTATCCTTTTTATTACCGAACAATATTCTATCCTTGGCCACTATATTTTGCCAAAAATTCAATGCTTCGGTATCTTGCTCCAGATTATCTACATCCTTACTACCTTCAAAAACAGTCACGTAAAGGCTATCCTTGTCTATTTTACACACTTCTGTTAAAAACTCCCATGCCCAAGCTATGGACTCTTCTTTAAAGTAGTCCCCAAAGCTCCAGTTCCCCAACATCTCAAACATGGTATGATGGTAAGTGTCTTTCCCTACCTCTTCCAAATCATTGTGCTTTCCGCTTACCCTAAGGCATTTTTGGGAATCGGTCACCCTGGAAAATTTGGGTACGGAATTGCCCAAAAAGAATTCTTTAAACTGGTTCATTCCCGCATTGGTAAACATCAAGGTCGGATCGTCTTTGATGACCATTGGGGCAGAAGGAACAATTTTGTGTGCTCTTTCCTTAAAAAACTCTAAAAACTTGGCTCTAATTTCTTGGGATCTCATGTATAATGGTACACTTTTTATATATTTAACTGATGGTAGAAAACATTTACTAACTTTGCGTGTTATTGATAAATACCAGCACAAAAATAGAATAAATTACATACATGTCTAAGGTAAAATATTATTACGACCCTGACACCCTATCTTATCGCAAGATAGAGCCCAAAAAAGTAAAGCGATATAGAAACATTGCTTTCTTTTTTTTAGGGTCCTTGCTATTTGGTTTTTTGGGCCTGATTTTTCTATTGAACACTAATTTAATCAACACCCCGCATGAGCTCTCCTTACAGCGGGCGGTTAAGAATTACGAGCTTCAGTTTGAAATTCTCAACAGGAAGATGTTACAGATAGAACAAGTACTGGGAAATATAGAGGAAAGAGACAATAATCTTTATAGATTGTATTTTGAGGCCAACCCAATTCCTGAGGAACAAAGAAAGGCAGGATTTGGTGGGGTAAATCGATATAAATCCCTAGAAGGCTTCAATAATTCCGAGATGATCATTGCTTCGACCAAGCGAATGGAAATCATTCAAAAACAGATGGTGATCCAATCAAAATCCTTGGATGAGATCACTAAATTAGCAGGAGAAAAAGAAAAACTTTTAGCCGCAATCCCCGCTATTCAACCCATAAAAAATGAAGATCTCACCAGAATGGCTTCGGGATATGGCTGGCGTACCGACCCATTTACCAAGGCACGAAAAATGCATTGGGGAATGGATTTCACTTCCCCAAAAGGCACCCCAATCTATGCCTCGGGAGATGGCAAAATATTGCGCGCAGACAACAATTCTTCCGGTTATGGAAAGCATATCAGAATAGAACATGGTTATGGGTACATGAGTCTCTACGGCCATTTAAGCCAATACAATGTAAAAAAAGGCCAAAAGGTAGAAAGAGGTGACCTTATTGGTTTTGTGGGCAATACGGGAAGATCCGAGGCACCCCACTTACATTATGAGGTCTGGAAGGACGATCAAAGGATAAACCCTATTAATTTCTACTATGGAAGTTTAACAGCGGAAGAGTTTGAAAATATGCTGAAATACGCTACACAGGAAAACCAATCACTGGATTAATGCATATAGACCTCCCTGAAAAAAGATATTACGGAATTGGCGAAGTTGCCAAAGCCTTTAAGGTGAACGCCTCCCTTATCCGTTTTTGGGAGAAGGAGTTTGATGTGCTTAAACCCAAAAAGAATGCCAAGGGAAATAGAAAATTTACGCCCGAAGATATTAAGAACCTCCAACTGATCTACCATTTGGTTAAGGAACGTGGATTTACCTTGGAGGGAGCAAAAACCCATTTAAAAGAGGACAAACAAAAAACCTTGACTACCTTTGATGTTATCCAAAAATTGGAAAGAGTAAAGGCTGAATTGATCAAAATAAAAAATCAACTATAAACACAAACAATTAAAATACACCACTTATGAAAAAATGGTTAATCCCTGTTATTGTCATTGTAATTATTGTTTTTGGATTTTACCGATATGGTGTAGGCTTCAACAATACCGCCATATCCTTGAATGAAAATGTAGGTGAAGCTTGGGGTAATGTACAAACATCCTACCAGCGTCGTAACGATTTGATTGGAAATCTTGTGAAAACCGTACAAGGCGCCGCCGATTATGAGCGCAACACCCTACGTGAGGTTATTGAGGCACGCTCCAAAGCTACTCAGACTACTATAGACCCCTCCAACATTACTGCGGATCAATTACAAGAATTTAATAAAGCTCAAGGAGGGTTAAGCAGCGCACTGTCTAGACTTTTAGTAACTGTAGAACGTTATCCAGATTTAAAAGCCAATGAAAACTTTTTAAAACTGCAAGATGAATTAACAAGCACCGAAAACACTATACAAACAGCAAGAACACGTTTTAATGAGGCTATAAAACCCTACAACAACCACGTAAAAATATTTCCAAACTCTATATTAGCGGGTTGGTTCGGTTTTGATGACAAACCATATTTTGATTCTGAACCTGGGGCCGAAAATCCTGTGGACGTTGAATTTGATTTTAATTAGAAGAAAAAATGTCTGCCACTGAAGATTTTCTAACCCAAATAGAAGAGCAGGAAATTGTTGAAGCCATTCGTTCCGCCGAATTTAAAACTTCGGGAGAAATACGCGTGCATATAGAAGACGGATGTGGCAAAGATCCCTTTGAACGTGCCAAAGAACTTTTCCATTTTTTAAAAATGGATAATACCAAACACGACAATGGCGTATTAATATACGTAGCCGTTAAAGAACACACTTTTGCCATCTGTGGAGGCAAAGGGATCGATGAAGTTGTACCCGAAAATTTCTGGGACTCCACAAAAAACACTATCATCTCCCACTTTAAAGGAAAGCGATTTAAACAAGGTCTAGTTGAAGGTGTTTTGCTGGCTGGAAAAGAACTTAATATGCATTTTCCATGGCAAAAGGATGATGAAAATGAACTTTCTGATGAGATCTCGAAAGGATAAAACACAGTAATTAATGTTGAAAAAAACACTTTTATCCTGGATTTTTATAGCTTGTTTCACAAGTATATTCGCCCAATTCACTATTCCAGAGGCGCCCAAAGCACCTACCAGCGTATACGATTACGCCAAGGTGCTTTCCTTCTCGGAAGCACAAGCTTTAAAAACAAAATTAATTTCTTATTCAGATACTACTTCAACACAAATTGTTCTTGCTATTGTCAACACCATAAATGGAGAAAACATTGGCTTACTAACCCCAAGGTGGGCTCATAAATGGGGAATTGGTCAGGCGGATAAGGACAATGGCGTTTTTATTCTACTAGCAGAGAAAGAACGTAGAATATGGATATCCCCGGGTTACGGCGTAGAGGATAGACTTACATCTGGCATAGTAGGTGAAATTACGAGAAACATAATTATTCCAGAATTTAAAAAAGAGGATTACTATACTGGCCTAGATAAGGGCACCGATGCCATTATTCAGGCTTTAAATGGAAAATTTAAAGGGGAACGTACGCCTGATAAATCCCCCGACTTTCCTTTTTCTTCCGTTTTACCCTTTATTGTTTTTATCGTTATCATGATGATTCTTTCTAATAGAGGAAGAAAAGGTGGCGGCGGCAAGGGTGGTGGAAAATCTACCGGCTTGAATATTTGGGACATGATTATCCTTAGTAGTATGGGGCGCAGCGGCCAGGGAACAGGCTCCTCTAGAGGAGGATTTGGAGGCAGTGGCGGCTTTGGCGGTGGAGGCTTCGGTGGAGGCTTCGGTGGCGGAGGCTTTAGCGGAGGTGGCGCAGGAGGAAGCTGGTAAGAGATCTGATTACATTAAACACTTCTATTCTTTTGCTAAGAAGAAAACTTGCGATTCTACTTAAGCAATAGCAAACCATAACTTAAAATGGATTTCTAATTTTATGACATAGAGTGTAGCCCAAACATATTCCCCTCTGTGTCATAAGCTAAGGAAATAAATCCATACTCCCCAATGGAATGTTTGCCCTGAAACACCTTGCCCCCAGCCTTTTCTACTCTATTCTCTTCCACTACGCAATCGTCACAATGAAAATACACTACAGTACTGTTTCCACCCGCTTTAAAATCATCCATTTGCACTAAGGCACCACTTGCACCAGACCCATTCATATTCATCGGAAACGTAACCATCGTCATATTACCCTGTATCTCTTGGGGCATGGGCAGCTTACTACATTTAATTTTTAAAACGGCCTCATAGAAGTCTTGGGCCCTTTCCATTTCGTTTACATATATTTCAAACCAAACCACAGGATTGTTAGCTGCCATATCTTGATAAATTAGGGGTTGTTACTCCTTAAAATTACGAGATTTTGCTGTAAACAACATCAACTAAAGAAACTAATTAATACGATAAGGCCATCTACTCTCCATACCAGTATTAGATCTCAACCCTTATGCAAAGCTATATCCCCAACAACTTAGTGTGGTTTGCGGTGTGGATTCACTATCAATAGAACAAGAATATACCGAGACAACACTTACAAATGAATCACTTTAAAAGAAAGTGGTACAAGCCTTAGAAACGCCTACCCCTACTTTGTTTCTTACCGCCAAACTGATCAAATTTATAGCTAAAACTAGCCATAAAATAGCGCTTTAACATAGTACCCTGGTAGTCTTGGATAAAATCTTCTCCAGTTGTCCTACGTGTATTTATATTCTGATCCAACAGGTCGTATGCCAATACTTTTACCGTTCCCTTTTCTTTTAGCACCTGAAGACCTAGGCTCATATTCCAGAATAAGGCATCTTTCTTAAATCCTGGCCCAACATTTCCGTTATAGCTATAGCGTAGGTCGTTCCCCCAAATTAAATTTTTTGGCCAATAACTAGTTACCCTTAAACTAGCGTTCTGGGAAGTATATGATATATCATCTATATTATCTAGGTTGTATTTGGTATTATTAAACGAAACCCCATACCCTGGTTCTATTTCCAAAAGTTCCTTATAATTGTAGGTAGTAGAAACGTAAGGAGAAACACTGATGCTATTTCCTTTAAGCTCTACCCCATTGGTAAAACTTACTCGCTGATCTATACTAAAGCTAGGCCTAATGTTAAATCTAAGCGTGTACACACTATCTTTTTTAATCTGTTTGGAATAACCAAAGCCGCCATAACCATTATAGTTGCCATTTACATTGGCAAATCTAGTGGTTCTTAAGAAATTTTCATCGGTGGTAGTTACAGCCGAAACCCAGTTATTTTGCATATTAAGTCCAGAGTACAAATAAACACCACTGCGTTCCCTCCAATTGTAATTATTAAAATTAAAACTAATACTGTGATTTACACCCGGTTGTAAGTTTGGATTACCAATAACGATATTTAAAGGATTATTTACGTTGGGAACTGGCTGCAATTGATTTACATTAGGGATATTCAATCTAGGATTATACCGAAGAGATAATCGCTTATTTTTCCCTAAGGTATAATTGATGTTGCCGTTGAACGTTAGGTTTTCATAGGAATTGGAAAAGCCACTACTCCTTAAATAATCCGTATTATTAAGATCGGTAAAAACATAATTTGCACTGACCATAAAGTTAAGTTTCTCACCTTGACTTTGGATTCCTAATGAAGGGGTTTGTTGTTTGTTGGTAAAATTAAAATCGGAACTCAACGCTTCGTTAAAAAGATTGTATCCATTAGTATTATCATCGTAATCCATTACCTCTATATTATCTCCCCTTTGCTCATGAGAAAACTGATAACCTAGATTTAGGAATACTTTACTGCCCAAAGGCTGTCTGAAAGAACCCTCCAAGTCATAGGAGTCGCGCCTATTATCCACTTCCGATAATTGATCCAAGATTTCTAAGCTGGCATCGCCCCCATATATTTCACGAATAGAATTTAAACTGGAAGTACTCTTATTTTCAGAGTTATTATTAGAAAAGGTAAAACTTAGAATGGTGCCAATGGTATCTAATTTTTTCATTAGACTAACCCTATTGGAGAAGTTCCTCTGATAGCCATCGCTTATAGACACTCGCTCGTTAGAATTTATTAGGTCACCGTCCTCATTCTTACTTACCGTATTATTACTATTGTTGGAGTTGTTCCAATTGACACTTAAGTTGGGTTGTACCGACACCCTAAGGGTTTCGTCAATATCAAATTCTAGATTTGCAGACCCCTTATTAGAGTTGGTAGCCCCCACAAAATTGGATACATTTTCAGTGAAATATCTACGATCTGGCAAAATATTTTCCCTGTTGGTCATCTGATCATTATAAGAGTCGCTGTAGGCAAAAAAGTAATTTCCGTCTACTTTATATTTACCTTTTTTTGCATTGGCATAACTAGCTCCCAAATTTGATGAAGTCGTAATCCCATTTCCAAAATTATTTAGAAGACTAGATCCCCTAGCCCCAGAATTCCCTACCATATCATAAATCTCATCGTATGAGAAACCGGAGTTATTAATATTATTGGCACCTCCTATAAAACTTACACGTTGGGTATCGTTGAAATAATTAAGTAATCCGCTTAGCTGATACCTGTCATCCGTACCGTAACCTGCAGAAGCTCGACCCATATACCCTTTATTCTTATCTTTCTTGATGGTTAGGTTAATGGTCTTATTCTCGCCATCGGCATCGTCTCCTGTAAATTCTTGTCTTTTTGTCTTAGTGTCGGATATTTGGATTTTACTTATAATATCTTTAGGCAGACTCTTGGTAGCCACCTTGGGGTCGTTACTAAAAAACACCTGCCCATTAACCAATACACGATCTACTTCTTTACCGTTTACGGTAATTTTACCATCCGAATCCACCTCCACGCCCGGTAATTTTTTCAGCACATCTTCTACCGTGGCATCTGGTCTGGTTTTAAAAGAATCGGCATTAAATTCTAGCGTATCTTTTTTTATGGTAATGGGAATCCTATGCCCTACAAGTCGTACTTCATCCAGTTCTTCTGCTTGCTCCTCTAATTGAATTTTCCCCAATTCAACCTTCTCCTTAGGCTTTATATTCATCACCAACGACTTATAGCCATTATAGGTAAAGAACACCTTCATCTCCTTGTGATTGGTTTTTCCCTCTAGCTCAAACTCTCCTGTTTGATTAGAGATGGTATAAGCAATTAATGTACTGTCTTTAACAGATTCCGCGTATATAGTGGAAGCTTCCAAAGGAGTATTGGTGATAGCATCTACCACCTTACCACTTAATATAAAATCTTGGGAATAAGAAACTGAAAAAAATAAAATAGCAAAGAGAGCGGAAAGAAAAAGTTTATTCATTGGTAAGTTAGTGTTGGAATGATGGCAACTATAGAAGTTGCCAAAAATAGACCAACACCTAGCCTAACCCAAATGATTAACAGAACTTTAATAGTACAAAGCACTAGGCCATGAACCAAAAAATTACAGTTATTTTTTCCTCATAAACACCGTTACTGGCACTCCGGTAAAATCGAAATGCTCCCTAAGTTTGTTCTCCAAGAACCTCTTATAGGGATCCCTAACATATTGTGGTAGATTACAAAAGAATGCAAACTGGGGATAAGGAGTGGGCAACTGGGTACAAAATTTTATCTTCACATATTTATCCTTGTATGCCGGCGGCGGATAATTTTCTATAATGGGCAACATTATATCGTTCAATTTTCTGGTAACCACCTTTTTGTTGCGATTCTCATAAACCTGCACTGCAGTTTCAATGGCCTTAAAGATCCGTTGTTTGGTATGTACGGATATAAAAAGAATAGGCACATCCACAAAGGGAGTTATGGCCTCTTTTATTTTTTGAGTGTATTGTTTAATAGTATTGGTTTCCTTATCTTCTATAAGGTCCCATTTATTTACCAAGATTACAATCCCCTTATTGTTTCGCTGTGCCAACCAAAATATATTCTCTACCTGCCCATCAAACCCACGGGTAGCATCCAACATTAGAATACAAACGTCTGAATGCTCTATGGCCCTTACGGAACGCATTACAGAATAAAACTCCAAATCTTCCCGCACCTTAGCCTTACGCCTAATTCCTGCGGTATCCACTAAGTTAAATTCAAATCCAAAACGATTGTATTTTGTATCTATACTATCCCTAGTTGTTCCAGGAACATCGGTAACGATATATCTTTCTTCCCCAATAAGGGCGTTTATAAACGATGATTTCCCAGCGTTGGGCCTTCCCACTACTGCAAATCGAGGAAGATTATCCTCTACCTTTTCTTTCTCGGGCAATATTTTCACTAGATCGTCCAAAAGGTCTCCAGTACCACTTCCACTTATACTTGCAATGGTATAGTAATCCCCAAGTCCAAGCGAATAAAACTCCACTGCATTTTCGGCTCTCTTGCCGTTATCTACCTTATTCACCACTAAAAATACAGGTTTGTTCACCCGTCTTAACAGATTGGCAACATCCTCATCCATACCGGTAACTCCAGCCTCCACATCCACCATAAAAATAATGGCATCAGCCTCGTCTATTGCAAGTTCTACTTGCTTATCAATTTCTTTTTCAAAAACATCATCGCTACCAAGTACATATCCCCCGGTATCTATCACTGAAAATTCTATCCCGTTCCAATCACTTTTTCCGTAATGACGGTCACGCGTTACCCCACTCTCGGCATCAACAATTGCCTCTCTTCTTTGGATAAGACGGTTAAAAAAAGTTGATTTGCCTACATTAGGTCTTCCTACAATAGCAACTATTGCACTCATATTTTTTAATTTGATGCAAAAGTACTATTTATAATCGAGGTAAAAACAGTATCTTTTCTCCTTATTCACAGTAATTTAGTTTGATGGCCCTCCCCAATAGTATTGTCTTACGCCCTAGATTTCAACTCTTACTAAATAAAAATGCCCTTCCCGTTTTGGAATTATTCAAAAATACTGAAGAACCTCCCTTTGTTGTGAAGTGTATGGATCATCATGTTTTTATTAAGTTCAATAAAGTGGAATCTAATTTTTGGTCGCCCCAATTACAGATCGAGATTGTTGACCACGTAGCGGGAAAAAGCACCCTTTACGGCCTGTTTGGCCCTAATCCAACCTTGTGGACCTTTTTTATGTTTGTACATTTTGTGGTAGCCACCCTGTTTATCATATTAGGAGTCTGGGCATATTCTAGTCATGCTTTGGGTAAATCCTACGAGCTACAAATGGGGCTTATGGCCCTTATGATAGCTTTATGGATCGTCCTGTATTTCTTTGGCAGGAACGGAAAAAGAAAGGGAAATGATCAAATGCAACAATTAAATGATTATATGATGCGCCAACTGGGACACCATGTCATTTCCCCCTCCTAAATGGGTTAATTGTTATACCCAAATCGTTTTAATTGATTAGGGTCGTTTCTCCAATTTTTGTTCACTTTCACATAAAGCTCCAAGTGCACCTGTTTGTCAAAGAATTTCTCCAGATCCTTCCTTGCCTCTACACCTACTCTTTTTAGTGCAGCCCCTTTATGACCTATGATAATGCCTTTTTGGGAATCGCGCTCCACCATAATCACGGAACGCATTCGTATAATCTTTTCGTCCTCGAAAAATTCCTCGGTCTCTATTTCTACCGCATATGGAATTTCCTTTTTGTAAAACTGTAGAATTTTCTCCCTTATAGTCTCATTAACAAAAAAGCGTTCCGGCTTATCAGTTAGCTGGTCTTTGGGATAGTATGCCGGTCCCACTGGCAATAATTCCAGAATCCTGAGAAATACTTCCTTTACATTAAAATTCTGTAGAGCAGATATGGGGTGAATCTCCGCCGTAGGCAACTGTTCTTGCCAGTATTGCACTTGTTCTTCTAATACTCCTTGTTCGGAAATATCGATCTTGTTCAACAATAAAAGTACGGGAATGGAACTATTTTTAATTTTTTCAAAAAAACGTTCGTCCTTTAATGCCTTTTCCCCAATCTCCACCATATAGACCAAAACATCAGCATCCTCAAAGGCTGATTTCACAAAATCCATCATAGAGGACTGCAGTCCATAGGCTGGCTTAATAATTCCTGGAGTATCGGAAAGAACCATTTGAAAATCGTCTCCGTTTACAATACCCAAAATCCGGTGCCGGGTAGTTTGCGCCTTGGAGGTTATTATAGATAACTTCTCCCCAACAAAGGCATTCATCAGCGTAGATTTCCCAACATTGGGATTCCCTATAATATTTACATAACCGGCTTTATGAGACATGTTCCTTAATTTGCTTTTAGAAGTGCAAAGGTAAGGGAATCATTGGTTTTAAATTATAATTAACCCTAAAATTATATAAAGGACCACTGTGATTAATCCGCCAATCAGCGCATAAGGCAACTGTGTATTAATATGGTCTATATGGTCACTACCGGAAGCCATGGAAGAAATTATGGAGGTATCCGATATTGGGGAACAGTGATCACCAAATATCCCTCCCCCAAGAGTGGCAGCCACCACTAACGACAATGGTGCAGCATGTATTTCCGCCATAGGCACGGAAATTGCCATCACAATAGCAAACGTACCCCAAGACGTCCCGGTTGAAAATGCGATAAAAGAGCTAATGACAAAAATAAGGGCAGGTAAAAAGGCGGGAGACAACCAATCTTTAGACCAATTGGCAATAAACTCCCCGGTCCCTAATTCGTTACAGGCATCACCTATCGCAAAGGCTAACAACATTAAGAGGGCCAAGGGCATCAGTTCACTAATCCCTTTTAGGACCAAATCCACCATCTCCTTGGTTTTCATAATTGCCTGAGACCTATACAGCACCATGGCCACTATAATTGCGGTAAGTACGGCGTACAAAACGGACGATGAACCAGATCCGTTACCAATGGCTTTAAAAAGATTATCCCCAAAGGAACCCGAATTATCTATAGCACCCCAACCTGTATATGCCAAATAAACGGGCATCATTACCACCATGGTTGCCAATGGCACTACCATATTGTACGCCTTTGCCTTGATCCCTTTTTTTGACTCAAAGGAGGTTACCGTACTGGATAACATAGGTTGGGCATTGTCGTTCATCAATTTTCCCGTTTCCCGCGTCCGTTTTTCAGCTTTGGCCATGGGTCCAATATCTTTTTTGGAAATAATTACCACAAACACAAACAGTATAGCAAGAATGGGGTAAAAATTATATACCATAGAAGAAAGCATAGTCCCAAAGGGATCCTCTATCCCTTGCGTAAGCAACAGCCCCATTATAAAGGCGCCCCAGGCATTAAAAGGGATTAATATAGACGAAGGCGCAGAACTGGAATCTGCAATATAGGCCAGTTTTTCTCTTGGTATATTTAGTTTATCAAATACGGGCCGATATAGCGTACCTACAGTTAAAGAGCTAATACTAGTCTCAACAAACAAAAGGAGCCCTGTTATCAAAGCCATAAGCTGCACTACTACCCTACTGTATCCACTTTGCTTTTTCTCAAAATAGGCAATCACTTTATTTAGAACGTTAATAAAACCCTCAACTCCTTTGGAGTATTGGATAAACAACAGCAAAGCCCCCACCAGCGCACTGAACATAATGGTCCTTGTATTTCCCGGGGATTTAAAAACATTGACCAGCCCTTCTACGGTGGCAAAGGTACCTGTCAAAAAATTCCAATCATTGATTATAATCCAAGAAAACCAAATTCCAAAAAGCAGGGCTATATAAACTTGTTTTGTTCTGAGCGCCAATACAATAGCAATGACAGGAGGTAAAATTGAGAGAAAACCATAGTTATCCATAAATGTTCGGGCGAATTAGAGGTGATGGATTTTAATTAAAATCGATACAAAATAGAAAGATTTTGGACAAGGTAGACTACAACTAGGTATTTTTACATAATAAATTACTTAAAACTAAGGCCACACCACAATAACTCACTTCGGTCATTAGCAGTTTCAAGTATTATAATCACTCCTCTAAAAGGTCTGCTAAAAATCGCATTTCCAACTTTTATACTTCGTCTACGCCCGACACTAGCTTAGAAAAGTAAATTAAAATTCCCGGCCAAGAGTCTGAAAATCTTTAGTTTGATAAAATTTTAGGTCGATTTTCAATATTTAATTCGAATTATATTTGGGAAATCGTAAAAAGGATGTATCTTTGCAGTCCGAAATAATTCAGTCAGCATTATGAACTGAGAGTTAAAAGCTAAGTAGAATATTTTGGAAACGCAGATCGCGGGATAGAGCAGTAGGTAGCTCGTCGGGCTCATAACCCGAAGGTCACAGGTTCGAGTCCTGTTCCCGCTACTAAGAAAGACAAGGGCTTCAAGAGATTGAAGCCCTTTTTTTATTTCTACTGTACAACATATGTACAACAATTTCCATATTTCTTGCTTACCAACTTTACTGCAGGCTTCCATCAGATTCCATCTCACGATGGACACCCTTTCCTTGAGCTAATGGCAGGTAACTACAGCCCCCATAAATTACTTGTACCGTCCAGTTATTAGCCATGCATGGCATACAACAAAGGGGTCGTCCAAATTGTTTTTGGACGACCCCTTTTTTTATAACAAGTTATATTATTTATTTTTGTAGAACAACATCAATAATAACAGTACGGTTATAAGCTCTTTCTTCTGGGAGTTTATTTCCAAAAGGAGCTGCGTTTGAATTTTCGCCCAATCCGGCAGTTTCAAATGTTACACCAGTTGTGCCTAATTTAGACACGGCTCTTTGCAAAATGGTTTTAACATTATTAGCTCTTTTTAAAGACAGTTTTAAGTTATAGTCTTCCTCACCAATAATGTCTGTATAACCGTGGATAATAACTTTTGCATTATTTGCAATTTTAGGAGCCACGATCTCTGTAAGATATTTATCATACATTGCAATTGCACTCTCGTCATCAAATTCATTAAGAATGCTGAATCTCATTCCTTCTTCAATTTTAGAAGGTGTCCAAAGCACAATGTGTGCAGAAGATTCTTTAGTTATAACATCGCCATTTTTGGTTGTGCCGATCATTTTCATTCTGTAGTCTCCTTCAGGATTTGTTCCTAAAATGGATTTTCCGGGAAGACTCACTTCTTCTTGTGTATAAGGACCGAAATTTTGTACCGTTCCGTCTTTATCCGTAATCTCCATTTTCCAAGAAGTAAACGCTTCATCTTCTGTTACAGCTTTAAAAGTTACGTAACTATCAATTGGTGCTTCCTGGACTCCTACAAGTACTACCGGCTTTAGTGGTGCAGCAGGACCGCTACGGAATTCCATTAATAAAGCAGGAGAATTACTTTCAATAGAAACTCTACGGTCACCTTCTTGAAGAAGTGTCAATTCTTTTGTAGCACCTGGTTTCAATGATGGAATTTTTGGTTTGTCCCTTCCTTCAATCGCAATTCTTGCAGTATTAACAGCAAATACCTCCACCAAGTATTTTTGAACAGATTCTGCCATTAGTTTTCCTTCTGTTGAACCTTTTTCTGAAGATCCAACCAAAACAATTGTTGAGGCAGGATTTTTTCCCATACGATCGCCAAGAATATTTAAAATATTGTAATAAACCGTCATTTCACGTTTTGAACGACCTGCCAATTCTATATTTGGCACAAACACTTCAACTTGCTCTTCTTTAAAGTCTTTTACCTGATCCTTGTTCAATAATACATAGCGTTTTGAGATAGCTGTAGATTCTTTTTCGAAATAGATATAGTTACGTAAAGGGAATGTTTCTGTTACTCTAAGTTCTCCAGGAACGTTCAATGGAGAGATAACCGTAAATTCAGCTTTGGGAACCATTAAGACAACTTCCTCTTCCACTTTCGCTGAAACTTTTTCTCCAGCCCCAAGTTTAAGAACAACCCCAGCTCTTATTGTAGTTATGTTCCAAGTTTCTATTGAACGTGGATATTGGCCAAAATATGGTTGAAAAGCTACAAAAGGTGAAAGCACCAATTGTGTTTTGCTAGTTGTTTTAGACAAAGGAACATCATAACCTGCACCAACTTGTACAGAGATAATCGTTTTTTCCACATCACTAAAATCGCCTTCTACATCTGCTGGAGCAACCTGATTAGGGAAATTTGGATTTATACCTTGTTGGTATGTAAATCCTTTGTCTAAGTTGAAAGCAAATCGTGGGCCACCATATAAATAAAAATTAGACTTAAATGGCGCGAACCGCAAACTAGGCTCCACTGTAAAATAGCTTAAGTCGGTTGACAAGTCGGCCGGACAATTACAATCGGTCAACTGTTGGTCGAAATCCCCTTTACGGCTGTCTAAACCGGCTTGTAAAATAACCCCGAATCTGGTATCAGGACGGTAAAATTCTATACTGGGGGCAAGAAAAAGTCCAATACCTGAACCTTTATGAAAAGTAGTGGCAGGTGTAAAATTGGCATTCAACTGCTGAGTTGAACCATCATAGAAATTAAAATTCGCACCACCTGCTAAACCGAAGTACCAAGAAGGTCTTGAGTATTCTACTTCCTGTGCTTGAAGCGGCGCTTCAATCCCTGTTAAAATCATGGCACCTATAATAAGGCCTTTCAGGGTAAGTTTAAGGGAGCCGGCAAAAAGCAAACTCTTTTTTTTTGTTGTTTTATTATTCATTATTTTGTGAATTAAATTTTGTAAAATATTTTTTTAAAGAATATCCCCCCTTTTTTTGGGGGGACTTCTAAATTTAATTAAGGTTTAACAACACTGTTTGCGTCCAATGTAACCGCAGTTTGTGCTAATAATCTACCATTAACGGTTGTTCCTGTATTCAAGGATATTAAAGTTTTAGATAAGATATTTCCTTGGAACTGGACAGTTGTTCCAAGTATAGCGCCTGACCCTGCTACTACCCAGTAAATATTATCTGCGCTTGCGCCATTTGCTAAAGTAATAATAGCATTATCCGCTACTGTAAGTTCTTGGGCAATTTGGAATACGAACATCGCGCAAGGATCACCACCACCGTCCAATGTAATGCCATTTGTTATAGAAACTCCCGTACTCCATTTGTAAACCCCTGCTGCCAAAGTTTGGCCATTAAGATTACCGGCCAACAGTTCAGTTGTGCCTGGGGCCAACCCATTCCCTGTGGTAAATGCAGTACGCACATTGTCTACAGCTGTGGTTAAATTAGAAGGCGTTGGGTTTGCATAACCAGGAGCGTAAATTTTTCCGTTTACTAAACTTGAAGTTGAGAAAGTACTTCCAGCGGCATAACTTAAGCCAAATCCGGTTATAAAAGTTGCTGCTGCAGGGCTTATTCCCATATTGCCAGTAATAGAAGTTGTACCTGTAGTAGATATTCCTGATTCAGCCAATATCACGTAATTGGCGGCAGTTCCCAAATCTATTGCAGGGGTACAAGCAACGGGTGGAATTACACTGAAATTTGCCGTGATATTTTTATCAGTATCCATAAGTACATTTAATGGATCGTTATTTCCAGTGGCATCTCCGCTCCAAGAGCTAAATTCATATCCCGGATCTGGCATAGGATTAAGTAGTACGGTATCTCCAAAGTCATAAGTTATTTGATTGGGAACAATTTCAACCGTACCGTTTTGAGCGGTCACAACTAATGTATAAGTGTTAATATCAAAATTCGCAACCAAGGTAGTGTTTGCATTTAATGTAAATGTATAATTTGCATTGGTTGAAACTTCAACTCCAGCCAATGTCCAGTTCACAAAAGTATACCCTGTATTTGCAGTTGCTGTTACAGCTACAGCAGTACCTTCGTCAAATAGGCCATCTCCAGCAGTTACGCCGCCAAGAGCTGGATTTGATGATAGTACGACAGAAAACTCTGGTGAAGGGGGAACAGTGACAAATGTCCAAACATAATCTTCCTGCAAAGCATTTCCTCTGAAATCTTTAACCACTGTTTTAATTGTACCGGTATATTCCGTGTTTTCATCAAGAAGTGATGAAGGCGTAAAAACAGCCGTTGAATCGGTATAGGTAACAGTTCCATTTATCAATGTACCAGATCCAACTGTAAATGAAGCCTCTGAAATTGTTAAAGGGTTCATTTTCTCATTGAAAGTTGCTGTAATAATCTGGCTTAGAGGTACTCCTGTGGCAAGGTTCTCGGGGGTAGTCGAAATAACAAGTGGGCAAACACCATCGATTTGTTCGAAATCATCGTCTGCACAACCTGAAAACAAAAGAACAAATGCAACTGCGAATGTTGTAAGTAATTTTCTAGTGATCATAATTTTTGGGGATTAAAATTCATAATTTTTGTTTTTGGTGTGGAAAAATTTTTCACGCATCAAAGGTGGCTGCATATAGCAGAGAAAACCTTACACAATTATGAAGAAAAGTTGTATAATTCAACTAATATAATTTGCAAAAGAGAATCAAATGATTTTTTTTTCGTTTTAAATCGGCGTTTTATATAACCTATTTCCACTATGCCGCTTTATTTTGATGAAATTAAGTGCCATAAATCTTTTAATCATTTCTAAATCGAAGAGTATTCATATGGAATACCAATAATTTCAAAATTCGAACCCAAATGTTGGGTCATAAAGTGGCTTATCTGTTGCATTATAGAAACGAACATTTGTATTAGCTTCCCAATGATCCAGGGCTTATAAATTATAGACTTTCAATCCCATGTTAGGGTAGGCGAATAAGCAAATCTAACGATTGCCAAAGATTATAAGCTGTTGGATACATACCAAATGCTCTTGGTATGACCCCTCCATTTTCATCAGTTATAAAAGGTGGGTTATAAACAGGATGAATATCTGTTTCATACCCTTTGTCACTAGGAGGTTCAGAGATAATAAAAACAGGTACAACATTTATTGGTTTTAAACGATATTATTTGATATCAAAGACTATAAATAAAAACATTGATTATTAGCGTATTTATAATATTTTATTATGCAATGGTAAAGCACTCATAACTACTAGGAAAGCCTTTCAGAAATGAAAGGCTTATTTTTTGGGAGTATATGAAGCAAGTTCCGGCACTAAGTCGGGAGACTTAGCGCAGCGAGTGTTTATTCGAAAATTGTCGTTAATCTATAAAGGAGGAATTCTACATTTTTACATGATTATAAATTTGGTAGTATCGGAACATTAACATCCGTATTCAATGTCTCAGCACCCTTGTTATCAAATGCACTAACACGTTTTGATGAGCCAATTATAATTGGATCTCCATCAATATTTTTAAAAACATTGTTTCTTAGGGTCACATCCTCTGAACCTCTAACGACAATGGCATGTTGCCCACCATCAATAGTATTATCATATATCAATATACGCTTATGCAATCCCTGCACGCTGGTGTTTTTGGCCTTTACATGAAGTGCAATTGCCGATGCACCGTCTAAAGTGCCGTCATTGGCACCGCCTAAACCACAATTGGTAAATTCATTGCCGCTTATAACCACATCTTCAGAGGCTGGTCCCTCACCCCAATCACCTTCTACACCCAAGTGTATAGCGGTGCCGGTCGTATTTTCAAAAGAATTGTCCTGGATCAACACCTTACGGGTCTTTACTAAAACCGACCTTGCCCTGTGGGAACGGATCGTATTATTGACAAACTCCAATCTTGGTGAGGCCGATATATTAATTAGGTAGTAATCTTCTATTTTTTCAGGTAGCGTTCCATCAAATTGAATCCTAACCTTGTCCTGCAAAGGATAGGACCAAAATCGTCTTACCCTAACGTAATCCAATTCATCCATTGTATTTTTATCGACTAAAGCCATTATATCACCTTCCGTAGGTTCATCTAGATAAGAAGAATGGGTATAATTATTTCTATCGACCATAATATCGTAATATCCTTCTTTTGACGTATTGGTAATGGAAACATAATAGGTGTGCACATTGGTGGCATCATCACCCTGACCAGCAAACTCACAACCATTAAACCTAATTAACCCCCTGTTCGTGGCAAAATGGGTGGCATCGGTATTGGTAGAGGCATAACGCCCCTCAGAAGGCACTACCCTTAAGTGATTCATGGTAATGTTTTCACTGAGATGCCCCACAATTCCCATTCCCGCTTGGGAATGTATGGTTACATGGTTCAATTCAATATTTTGGGTCTTATAAATTAAAATGGCTGGACGATAATGATACCCAGAAAAGGTGAGCAGCATATTTCCTATTCCCGATTGATTCCTAATCTTCTTTCCATAAAAACGCACAGTATTGGGAGCCACGAATTCCATTTTCTCGTGATAGACTCCTGCCCCGGTAAAGGCATTTTTCTCTTTATCGAACACCATGATACGCAATACAACCTGTTCATGCTGCAGCATCTCCTTGTCTGTAAAACACACCTCAACATAGTCGCTCCCTAGGGCCATAACTTCTCCTTGATTGTTGGGTCTTCGTTTGTAATCTATAGTAATGCCGTTTAAGGTTATGTTTTTGGCATTCCGAAACGAAAGTGGCTCCATCCAACCATCACATAACAATTGCACCCCTGCAGCCTCAATGACCAGATTTTCTGCTCCTTCAAAATCAAGACCAATGGCATATTCCTGATTGGGAATGAACAATTTGTCCTGGGGATTTGCGCCTAATTTCCCTGACATGGCCTCCTCTTGGATCTTTAATGCTAGTGGATCCGATATGTGGTAAATCCCTGGTTCAATATACAAAATGGCACATTCTAGGTAAGATGCTGCTGATCTTACAGCACGTCTAAGAGCCTCCGTATCATCCTTTTCATCATTGGGAAAGGCACCGAATTCTGTTGCCTTTATGATTTTGCAATCTGATTTCTTAGCTTGCCCACTTGCAATGAAAGGAAGACAAAACATTAAAAAAAAGATTCCTAAATAAACTTTGTAATTAGTATTCATTTCCAATCCTATTTGTATCCACATTAGCACCAATATTCCTTATCATTTGAACCTCCAATTCCAAATTAACTTTGACCATGCCTGATTGCCCCACCCCAACAAAACCTACTTATTAATATTCTATTCCTAAGCTTTTCTATACTACAGAAATCTCATCAACTACCATCACAGCGGCTGCAGTTGCCGATATTCCCCAATCATAAATACAGCTATATACACAAACTGGCGCCTTTGGTTTTCTTCACCTTTTTACAACCCTGATAAATACCCCAAAACCGCCTCTTTAAGTTCAATTTCTGCAGTTGATGTAAAGGGAGAAACTGTTTCTACTTCGTAACCTCCGTGTTGCCAAGCGGACGAAGTGGGCAAATAGCCGAGCCAGCCGTTGGTGTACCCAAAATAAAACGTGAAAGGGAAAGGAGAACGATCCCGTATTTCGTTCGATATTTCATTGAACAGCTCTAAGGGAGCACTCCATATGGCCACATCATCGTTGATATTTAAGAAACGAATTGGAAGTCGCACTATATTTAATCCATCATTCGTCGTCCTTGTGTAGTTTCCGAGGTCGGATGGCCATCCAAGACCAAGTTTTCGAGGGGTTTCGACCACCATTGCTCCAGAATTTAATTTCACCACATTGGTGGTTGATAAAATCCTTTGGTTCGCTTCAATAATTTTGTCTCCTAGGAGTACGCGAAATTGCCCTAAATGGCCAGAGCCAGGTGTTGGGTAGGTACTATATATTGGGGCCAGATTACCAGCGGCACCGTTGATAAAGAGCACCGGTGCTCCAATCTTTTGCTCCACATACTCGGAGACAATTCCGGGGGCATCACCACTAATTTTCAAATTACCATGTCCCAAAACCGTTCCATGAATTGCATAATTGGAGATAAGGGCCAGAGGGCTCCCATCTTCCCTATCTATTCGAATCAGCCCAATACGCCGATCAACAGCCCCATCAGGGTTCATGCCAAGGGAAGCCTTCCCATCAATATCTAAAGCCCTACGGTTAATATTTGCTTGTGAGAAGCCCCAGCCAACACCTAAGCCCGCTGGCTCAAGGTTCTTTCTGGCTTCTAAGATACCATCAATTAATTTCTGTTCCACCATGGCAGTATAAGCGGGGTCAACCTCGTGTTGAATTCGTTCACCCATATACGTACCATAAATACCTGGCACTCCCACTTCAGGTGCCGAGTGGGTATGGGTAACCGTCCACCATATATCAATGGGCTCTATTCCATGTTGTTTCTGGAGCTTATCCGCAACTTTATCATATTCCGATGGGGAAAACAGGCAAATATCTGTCGATACGATAAAGAATTGTTTTTCACCGTCATCCATGGCAACGATCCGATGAAAAATACTGTCGTGAACACTCTCCGATTTCCGTTCTCCATAGCCAAGAAGATACTGGCTATCCGATGGCGTGATACTTTTTTTAACAACGGCCGCTCTAAATTCCTTTTCTGTGGTCAACTTCTGCGCCCCAACTTTCGTTTCAATAGGGACTAATTTTATTTCCCGTAAATCCAACAGCGCACCTTTCTTAAATTTGGAATCCGGCTTAAAAACCATCAATTGCTGGCCTGCCGATAGATGGACATTCCCTATTTTTTTACTTTTAAAGGTCTCCCATGACCCGGATTTAGCCACATTATTTTTTAAATCCTTGCTTCCCGCCCTAAAAACAAATGGCTTACCAGCTTCAATATCCGATACGGACCATTCCAAAAACACCTCGTATTCGCCACTTTTTTCCACCAATACACTCCATTCTACCCTGTCCTTTGCCGTAAACCAACCGAAAGCTTTCCATTCTGGCATATATTTAATCTCAGGACCTATAGCCTTTCCCTTTTCCGCATTTAACCTTAACGAGCCATTGGATTCTGGCCTGACCAACAATTCATCTTGCACGGATGGATTTGCAGCCATGGACTGGATTGAAATCAACAGTAAAAAAACAGTGATAAAGGCCCTGACACAACAGATTCTTGTATTCCCGTTAAAGAACTTTTTTAAGTTTGGTTGTGCTAATGACAGTTTTATTTTTAGAGAATCCATAATTGTTTCATTTGTATTAAAAATGTTCTACTTCCTTAATTTTAAACCGACAATACTATTATTTTACATCTCGGATATAGGCCAAGAGATCTGCCATTTCCTGTAGATCAATATTATTTTCAAGTCCAACCGGCATAGCCGACATGCCCAGTGGTATCAATGACTTAATATTTGCTCGGGAAATGGTTGTTTCCTGTCCGCCTATCTGTTGTAGGGTGATAGCAGTAGGGGTTTCCGCTGAAACAACCCCCTGAATTGATTCACCATCATTAAGTGTAACGGTCCACAGATCAAAACCATCGGCAATAGATTGGGCCGGATTTATAATGTCGTTAAGAATGGAAGCAGGTCGCCGATTTCTGATGGTAGCCAGATCGGGACCGAAACCTGTTCCAATTGCACCTCCTATTTGATGGCAGGAAGCACAATTTTGAAGGAAGACTTGCTTTCCCTCCAATGAATTTCCTTTAAGTTCCAAAGCACTTTCGTACTGCTCTATGATCTCTTGGCGTTGATGATCATCATTTTCAGCAAACATGGTACGGGCACGATCCTTAAGTGCTTGATCCTGCTGCGTCATAAGTTGAATTTTATGACCTTGATCTAGGTTCGTTTTCTGGATCTCTCCCGCATCAATCGCGTCTAGGAGCAGTTTAACCCTAACTGGATCCTTTAAAAAAGTCTGAATAGCGGCCTTTCTCACTTCAGGAGATAATACTTTCCATTGCTCCAATAGATATCCGCTAATAGTCTGTCCCGGTGTTGCACTAAGGGTACGCAGTGCCGCCAGTTGAACCGGCAATGCCTCACCAGGTGTAATTAGTCCTTTAAGCAAGGGAATATGACTTTCAGGATTGTCAAGAGCCAAAAAATATACGGCTCCAGCCCTTCGTTCCATAGATTGGTTTTTGTTGCGTATTGTTTTTTCGGCACGATTTAAGGCAGTAGCTGAAATTGAACTATTAGGAAGACCTATCACTTGCAACATTCGTAAGCAGCCCTCGCCAACCGATTCTGAGGGATGTTCAAAGAACGCTCGAATTAATGAATTTTGAATTCCCTGAAAATCTGAAGCAACTAATTTCTTGCTTTTGATACCCTGCGCCAAGCCTTTAAGGACTGCTGCCTGCCACTCAGCCACTTCTTCTGAATCCTTCTTCGTTGCTCTTTGCGCTTGCCGTTGGATTTCCTTAAGATTTCCAGACCTTCCTATCATGGCGCTCAATTTATGGATCAGTGAAGTATATACTGAAACATTCCCCTTAGCGTGAGCAATCACGGCATCCAACAAAGTACTATGCTGAACGGAGGAAGCCGAAAGTGCAGCAATTTGAAACCACTCGTCCTCTATATCTTTAAACAGAAGGTCTTGCCGTGCCTGTGAAACGGCTGGTGTATCCACAAACCCCAATGTCAGTAACAGTTGATACCTAACTTTGATGTCTGTATCTTCCTTAAGCGATAGCAAAGCATCGCTAAGGCCGGGAGTTTTATTAAGGTGCAGCTCAGCCAGTCTGATGGCATTTTCCCTTATACCTGAAACTGGGTCCATTAGAGCCCGTTTTATCATTTCCGGGCCAAGTTGCCCTAATCCTTCTAGGGTCCACAAGGCGTGAAGTCGACCCAATGGAGCCTCGAAATTTATTGCCATTTCCTTTAATAAAGGTATCGCCTCCTTCGCCTTCCTATCTATTAAAAGACGCTGGGCATTTTTACGCCACCAAATATTGGTGTTGGCCAATGCCCCCACTAACTGTTCCAAAGAAGCATCTCCCAGATTTAAATTTTTAGATCGATCTGTCCGTTTTGATCCAATGGGAGTAATACGATAAATTCGCCCCTTGTCTGTGCCTTCATATAATTCCCCTGATTCTACCACTTCTTTTGCCATCCACTCAGGGTGCTCAATAAATTTCCGGTAATAGTCGAGTACATAAAGGGCACCGTCCGGTCCCGTATACATATTGACGGGACGAAACCAAGAATCGGTAGATGCCAGAAATTCCTTTTGATGATAAACACGGGAAGCTTTAAAACTAACCCCATCATCCTTAATATAATCTGCATGTACGAGATTATTTACAGGTTCTGCCACGAAACTAACATGATTAAAATCTTCTGAAAAAGCGCCGCCTTGATACATTTCAAGGCCCGAAGCAGAGGTAAAGACTCCTACAGTGGTCAACAACTGGTGCTGTGGGTCTTTCGTTATGGGAAACACATCTGCTGGTTGCCCATGATCGGAAAGAGTGCGTGTAACTTTTGTTATAAGCTGGTCAGGATTTCGTTGGAGATATCGCTCGGCAATAAGTTCTTGATAGATGTGATTGGAATTGTTTAGTAAGAAGTGATTGCCCCAGGAATCAAATGTTTGACCAAATTGTGAGGCGGCAGCGGTCATTTCCAGCTCGTGGCTACCTGGCCGAAAACGGACGTTTCGCCCATTGGCATTTTTAGGCAAACGTGGGCCCTCTGGTTTTCCGGGATAGATGATCTCCTTCCCATCATCGCCAAACTCTTCCTTATAAGACTGCGTAGCAACGGTTGACTCATGTGCGAGATAAATCCAATTATCCAGTCCATACATAGGATTATTGAGGTTGTGTTGTGGATTAGATAAGGCAAACCCTGTGAGTAATATTTCCCTTATATCTGCTTTCCCATCCCCATCTGAATCTTCCAAATAAAGTACATCGGGAGCATCGGTTACTAAGACCCCATTCTTCCATCGCATGATACCTGTAGGAAGCGTTAGCCCATCGGCAAATACAATACTATTATCTATTTGTCCATCACCATTGCTATCCGTTAACAGTTTAATTTTTCCAGTACCACTTTCATCAAGTGGATATCCATGCATTTCCACTACATACATCTTTCCATATTCATCTATCATCATGTCTACAGGGTCGGATATAAACGGCTCTGAGGCGACTAGTTCAATCTGGAAGGGTGGCGCAATCTCCAAGGTAGAAAGAGCATTCTTAGCTGATTCACTGAATGGGGAGTCAGAACCATTCCGACAACTTGTAACAATTAAAATAATTAATGAAAATAGAAAACAAGGGTAATAGGCATATAGGCTATTCTTTTTCATTCTTAATATTTAGATTGAACCAAAGATTAAAAATTGATACTTTAAATCAGTAGTATATATTGCCCTTTAGCAATGACTTTTTAACTTTTAAAGTGTTCCTATTCTTAGGCTAAGCTGCTCTATAAACCCTCCTTTGATTGCCCTTCAAGATATCCTAAAACTGCTTCCTTAAGTTCAGTTTCGGCAGAAGGTGTAAAGGGAGAAACTGTTTCTACTTCATAACCTCCTTGTTCAAAAGCCGATGAAGTAGGCAAATAGCCGAGCCAGCCGTTGGTATACCCAAAATAAAACGTAAAAGGGAAAGGGGAACGATTGCGTATTTCATTCGATATTTCATTGAATAATTCTAAGGGAGCGCTCCAAATGGCCACATCATTGTTGATCTTTAGAAAACGGATTGGAAGTCGCACTATATTTATTCCGTCATCCGTAGTGCGCGTGTAGTTCCCTAGGTCCGATGGCCACCCAAGACCTAGTTTTCGAGGGGTTTCAACGACCATTACTCCAGAATTTAATTTCACCTCATTGGTGGTTGATAAAATCCTTTGGTTCGCTTCAATAATTTTGTCTCCCAATAACACACGGAATTGCCCTAAATGGCCAGATCCCGGGGTTGGGTAGGTACTATATATGGGAGCAATATCACCAGCAGCACCGTTAATAAAGAGAAGGGGTGCCCCAATCTTTTGCTCAACATACTCCGAGACAACACCCGGGGCATCACCACTAATTTTCAAGTTACTTTGTCCCAAAACCGTTCCATGAATGGCGTAATTGGAGATTAGAACCAGTGGGCTTCCATCTTCCTTATCAATCCGCAACAGGCCAATACGCCTGTCAACAGCCCCATCAGGGTTCATGCCAAGGGAGGCCTTGCCATCGATATCCAAAGCCCTACGGTTAATATTTGCCTGTGAGAAGCCCCAGCCCACACCTAAGCGTGCAGGTTCTAGGTTTTTGAGCGCTTCCGAAATTCCTTTTATAAGCTTTTCCTCCACTTCGGCAGTATATTGGGGATTAGCTTCGTGTTGATAGCGCTCCCCCATAAAAACAGCCGGAAGACCTGGAGGACCTACTTCTGGGGCAGAGTGGGTATGGGTAACAGTCCACCAGAAATTAATTGGACCAACGCCATATTTATCTTCAAGTTTGGCCGCAATACGATCATACTCGGATGGAGAAAGAACGCATAATTCCGATGATACTATAACAAACTTATTTGTGCCATCATCCATAGCCACAATGCGATGGTAAATGTTATCATGGACTTCTGTTGATTGTCTAGGACCATAACCCAGCAACCATTGAGGGTCTTTAGGGGTAATATCCACTTTAACTACTGATGCCTGAAATAAGGTAGAGGGTGTTCTTTCCTCTGCAACCGATGAATTAAACGGTTGGGCCAAAGGCACTTCAGAAGTCAATAAAAGAAGAAAAACTACAACAAGATTTCGCATTATCATCTAAGATTTAAAATTATTAATATTCTTCCGTTAAAACACTATCGATCCCTTGCATGACGTCCTCTGCACCCAAAATGCCAATTAGCATATTGGTTACCTCAATCCCTACCTCATAAAATTCTATTGAAAATAACCTACAAACTCAAATTATTTTAGGGCTAGCTAAAAATCAGCTACTGTTTCATTTCTGACCGAACCGATTTTATCCAGGAATTGTGCAACTGCAAAAGTTCGTTCATTTTCTTTGGATTGGAATTCGCTAAATTGTTTTTTTCGCTGATATCATTGTCCAAATTGACCAAAAATAATTTCTCCAAATTAATTCTTTCTCCCTGTCCAGAGGGCTCATTTACGTTGCCAATAAGCTTCCAAGGGCCCTTTCGGACTGCCCACTGTGCAGTTTTATCATCGTAACCACCAAACTGCCAATGCGCTACTTCATGTAAAGATTCCTTAGTATCATCCAAAATAATGGGCATTAGACTTTTTCCATCTATTCTTCCCACCATTTTGGAATTTGTCAATTCGCCAATAGTACTAAACCAATCCATTTGCATAGCAAGTTGGTCACGAACCTGATTGGCAGGAACTACTCTAGGATAACGGATGATAGCTGGCACACGGATTCCTCCTTCGAATAAGCTGAATTTGCTCCCCCTATATTCCCCGGCATTTCCTCCACCCCAAAAAGCACGTTCCTCCAAAGAATGTCCGTGGTCCGATTGAAAAATAACTATGGTATTGTCCGCTAGGCCCGTCTCGTCCAGATAATTAAGAACCTCCCCAATTTTTTCATCCGTGTTGGATACAAAAGCAGCATATTCCTTTCTAGGTGTCGGAAGGTCCTTGTAATAGTCCAACCACTTTGTGGTTCCCTGATAGGGATAATGTGGAGCATTGAACGCCCAATAAATAAAGAATGGCTCGTTTCGCCTGTGATTGATTACCTGCTTTACCTCCTCGGCCATTAGATCGGTAAAATGTTCGCCATCATAATAGACCTCTTCTGAATTTCTGAACAGATCGTGTTTATTAGGGCCATCCCAGTAAAAGGTATGGGAATAATTATCTATACATCCACGCTGATGTCCAAAAAAATAATCGAACCCCTGTCCGTTGGGCAAATTCTGCTCCCTATGCCCTAGATGCCATTTACCAATTAAGGCGGTATAATAGCCATTTGGCTTCAGCATTTCTGCCATGGTAATCTGGTCGGTTGGTAGTCCATGTTCTCCACTCTTTTCAGCACGTTCAGGTATTGGGACATTACCCTCCAGGCCAGCACGCAAATTAGTCTTTCCCGTCATAAGTGCTGCACGGGATGGCGAACAAACGGGAGCCCCTGCATAAAATTGTGTAAACCTAACACCCTCTTTAGCAAGTCTATCCAAATTAGGGGTATACAGATCCGTTGCACCGTAAGAATTAAGATCTATGGAACCCTGGTCATCTGTCATAATAACAATAACGTTGGGTTTACTTTTAACCGAAGCTTGGGAAAAAACTCCCTGGTAAAAAAATAAAAAAAGAAACCCCAATCTAATGCCTATCAATTTCTTAAATACTCTCATTTCGTTTAATTAATTAGTTCTAAAAAACACCCACATGCTTCTATTTATTTCTTTATCCTTATCAATATTACTCAATTTCTTCTAGACTTTTTCCTTTGGCCTCAGTTACACATCTGTAGAATAAAATATTCGCTATCAGACAGATGAATGTATGGGAGGAAAGAATACTGTTCTCGCTACTAAGACTTAAGGCTAATAAATTCAACAGATCGGTTCCTCATAATCCATTTTTTTAAGCCTTATAATTTCACTATTCAAGTGATTTTCCGCTGAACTCTAGACGAAAGAAAATCGAAATATATAAAAATCGCTATTCACAATTCTATTAAGTACTTTTGGGAAAACTATATTTAGCAACCCATTATTACAATGAAAAATAGTATTCTATCGGCACTTCTCTTACTTATTTGCCTAAGTACCAATTCACAAGACAAAGAAGAAACTAAAAACGAAAGCTGGGATGTGACCAAGCCAGCGCTATCCTATAAAAATGTCTCCATCACCTCGGACGAGGGGTCTTGGATGAGTCTAGATGTAAGTCCTGATGGCACTCAAATAGTTTTTGATATGCTAGGCGACATCTACACTATGCCCATTACTGGCGGCAATGCGACCTTAATTAGAGGCGGACATGCCTTTGAGGTACAACCAAGATATAGTCCAGATGGAAAGAGCATTAGCTTTACCAGCGATGCTGGCGGGGGAGACAATATATGGGTCATGAATACCGATGGCACTGAAGCCAAACAGATTACCAAGGAAGATTTTAGGTTGGTCAACAATGCAGTATGGTCCATTGATGGCAATTATATTTTCTGTAGAAAACATTTTACCGCATCGCGTTCACTAGGAGCCGGTGAAATTTGGATGTACCATAAATCAGGTGGAAAGGGCATTCAGCTAATAGAAAAGAAAAACGAACAACAAGATATTGGGGAACCTTGGGCGTCACCCGATGGTAAGTACGTTTATTACAGCGAAGATGTATACCCTGGTGGTTTTTTCCAATACAACAAAGACCCTAACAGTCAAATCTATGTTATTAATAGATATAACTTGGAAAATGGTGAAATTGAAAGGGTTACAGGTGGTCCTGGAGGTGCCATACGTCCAGTAATTTCCCATGATGGTAAGGTAATGGCCTTTGTGAAAAGAGTACGGGAAAAAACAGTGCTTTACCTACATGATCTTGCTTCTGGAAAAGAATGGCCCATATACGATCAACTCAGCAAGGACCATCAGGAAGCATGGGCTATATTTGGCCCATACACCGGGTTTAATTTCACTCCTGACAATCAACATATTATTATCTGGGCACAGGGAAAAATCAAAAAAATTGGTGTCAATTCCTTGGAGCTTACGGACCTCCCCTTTTCGGCTACAGCAGACCACAAAATTGTGAATGCCCTAAGGTTTAAAAATGATCCTGCCCCGGAAACCTTTAATCCAAAGGCGATACGTAACGCAGTAACCTCCCCCGACGGCAAAACCTTAATCTTTAACGCAGCTGGGTATTTATGGAAAAAATCGCTACCTAAGGGTGAGGCAGTTCGCCTCACCAAAGGGACGGACCTAGAATCTGAACCCTCATTTTCAAAGGACGGAAAATACTTGGTTTATGTGACTTGGAACGACGACAAGATGGGTGCCATACAAAGGTTGGATCTAACCTCCTCCAAAAATAAACCACAGCAATTAACCACTGAGAAAGCCATTTATAGGGAGCCTTCTTTTTCACCCAAAGATGTGAATATTATTCTGTATCGGGAAGAAGCAGGAAATGGACACCAGGGTTATGTACATACCAAAGCACCTGGAATTTATTTACTAACAGTGAATACTACTAAAAAATCGGGATTCAAGTCCAGTAAACAATTCGTAGTAAAAGAGGGTGAATTTCCCGCGTTCAATAAGGATGCCAATAGAATATATTACCAAACTGGAGGCTATCTTTTCGGAAACCTAACTAAAACCCTGAAATCTGTAAACCTGGAAGGCAAAGAGCCTAGAGAATTGGTGAAGTCTAAATACGCACAACGTATTATTCCAAGTCCAGACGACCAATGGGTTGCTTTCACCAATTTGTACAAAGTATATATTGCGGCCTTGCCCATGACCGGAAACACCATAGAATTGGATGGAAAGGCCACCAATGTGCCTGTGGCCCAAGTAGCACGCGATGCAGGAATTAATTTGCATTGGTCCTCCAATAGCACTCAACTCAACTGGACATTAGGGGATGCCTATTTTAGCGCCCCTATTAACCAAAGATTTCTCTTTTTGGAAGGAGCTCCAGATTCCATTCCAAAGATGGACACTCTAGGTATTAAGATAAACCTAACCCTTACTTCCGATAAACCACAGGGAATTATGGCGCTTACCGGAGCTAGAATCATTACAATGGATAATGATGAAGTTTTGGAAAATGGCACCATCATAATTAAGGACAATAGAATTATGGCTATTGGTCCCAAAGGCGATATAAGTATACCAGCCGAAGCCAAAATCATAGAGGTTAGTGGCAAAACCATTATGCCTGGATTAATAGATGTACACGCCCATCTTGGACATTTCAGATTTGGATTAAGTCCACAAAAGCATTGGGAATACTACACCAATTTGGCCTATGGTGTCACCACAACCCACGACCCCTCGGCAAATACGGAGATGGTGTTCTCACAATCGGAAATGGTGCGTGCTGGAAATATGGTGGGGCCTAGAATATTTTCGACAGGGGTTATTTTATACGGAGCAGATGGAGATTTTAAAGCTACCATCAACAATTTGGAAGATGCCCGCTCGGCTATTCACAGAACAAAAGCATTTGGAGCATTTTCTGTAAAAAGTTACAATCAACCAAGAAGGGAACAAAGGCAACAAATCATTAAAGCAGCTCACGATAATGAGATAGCGGTGGTTCCTGAAGGGGGCTCAACCTTCTTTCACAATATGTCCATGATTTTAGACGGACATACAGGAATAGAGCACAACATTCCTGTGGCCACTGTCCATAAAGATGTCACCCAATTATGGGCCGCTAGCCAATCTGGTTACACCCCAACCCTAATCGTTAATTATGGCGGATTGAACGGGGAATTCTATTGGTACCAAACCACCAATGTATGGGAAGATGAAAAGCTTTTAAAGTATACTCCAAGAGGCACTATAGACTCCCGGTCCAGGCACCGTACCATGGCTCCGATGAAAGAATATGAAAACGGTCATATCCTGGTTTCAAAAAGTGTCAAGAAATTGGCGGATGCAGGGGTAAAAGTCAATCTGGGTGCACATGGACAAATACAAGGACTTGGAGCACACTGGGAACTTTGGATGTTGGCTCAGGGCGGGATGACTAATATGGAAGCCTTAAAAGCAGCCACCATAAATGGGGCTAACTACCTTGGAATGGACGATCATTTGGGCGCTTTAAAAACAGGAATGTTGGCAGATTTAATAGTTTTGGATAAAAATCCCCTTGAAAATATTCAGAATTCCAATTCTGTGCGCTATACCATGATCAACGGTAGGCTATACGATACAGAAACCATGAACGAGATTGGAAACGAGGATAAACCTAGAGGAGCCTTTTACTGGGAAATGAACGACTATGCCCCTGCCTTTGACTGGCATGGGGAAACCCGCACCGGATGCTCTTGTGAAAGTGGTCATTGATTAATGGATTAATAATTAAAGGATCATAGGTCGTTATATTTTCCAAAATATAATTATTTAAAAGGAGTATACGATTTCACGGAGTTGAACGAGGAAAAAATCCCATTCCCACTACTAAAAAAGCCTTTCAGAAATGAAAGGCTTTTTTTTGAGTATGCGAAGTAAGTTCCCTTATCTACAATGTGAAGGAGTAAAAATTTATAATCAGTGCTTCCCTCTTACCCATTCCCCACTATTCTTCAGGATGGTTTGATACGCCTCTAAATCATGTGCCCTTTCATCATGACCCAAAGTATTGCCTATTATTTTTGCCTTTGGATGTTTTACAATCCATACTACCGGATATTCTTTGCCCGACGCTATTCCCTTTCCCATGGCCAACACTTCAATTTCGGCATCGAGATCCTTTTCCCATCGATAGAGCTCGTCTACGATCTTGAATGTAATTGGCACACCCTTCATTATGGGATGATCCGGTTTTATAACGGTTACCTCAAATTCCTGCAGCTTCTCGTGGGAGCGCGAGCCGCCACCAACGAGTTTTAAATTATACTCTGGCCAATCCTCCCAATTGTACCAGGTACTTGGGTGATAGAGAAGTAAATTCAGGTTTCCATCGTCTACCCTAGAGAATATTGCTTTTTTAGCGGTCGCATCCAAAGGTTGGTTGTTGGTCAACATCAACACATCAACTATAGGAATTAAAGTACCCATCTCTGCAACATCCTCGGCATAGACTACTGTGTTCTTCCCATTTTCACTTAGGACTTCACCATCGGCAATTCCAAATAATTTTAGAAAATCATGTGACCCTCCACCTCCGGTTATCAGTATTTTAGTGGCGCCCTTCTCCTCAGAAATAAAACGCCCCACAGTTTTATCGGACTTATAATCCTTTGGTAATACTTGGGCCTTGCAACTATATACCAACCCTAAAATGACTACTACCATTACTAATTTTTTCATTTTTATCTATTTTAAAATTTCAGAATCCTTTCTTCCATTAATTTAGTTCCTTTAAATATCAGGGTTCGCTTAAGTTACGATAATCACGCCCTGCATAAATCGCCAATGCCCGGGAAAGGTGCAAACAAAGGGGTAGCTGCCTGGTTTATCGGGCAACTGTACCATTACCGAACCAGTTTCGTTAGGACCTAACATTTGGGTAGCACCTAAAACATATCTGGATTTGGGGACATATCCCATCTTCTCCGCATCGGGGGTAGTGACAAAACTATCTACCAAGGGTCCAAAGATCTCTAGACTTCCTTCCTGTATAACCACTAGGTTATGGGGCATCTGGTCCTTGTTTACCAATTTAATTTCTACAATCTGCCCAACCTTGGCCTCCAGCACCGTTTTGTCATACGCCATTTCCTGGCTAACCGTATTGATGGTAAATGTTACATCGGCCTTTATCTTTGCAATTTTTCCGAGGCCCATATCAATATGCTGTCCGCCACCAGTATTCTTACAATGCAGGGCGATAGTGTTCTTCCCTTTTTTAAAGGCTGCAGCCTTATCCTGGTCCAATTTCATGTACTTATACGCTCTGCTGGAACCCGTTCCAGAAAGGACCAGCACCCCATTTACATACACTTCGTAGTCGTCATCATAGGCGATCTTGATCACAGGTTCGGTCATTTCCTGATTGATAGTCACTGTTTTTCGCATCCAAATATCATCTGTAGTCCATTGAGTAGTGTTACGCTTTTCACCATGGCTTCCGAACATTCCTTCCCCTTTTTTCCATGCACTATCATCAAATGCAACTAACATCCAATTCTCCGTAGGTTTTGCTTCGGTATAGGACCAGGTCGATTTTTTTTCTTCCGAAGATGGCACCACCATTTCCACCAAAGATGCCTCTACCTCTTCCGTATTCAATTCCCTGAAGTATATTTTCGTAGCGGCATTGAGCCATTTATCCGATGCATTATCCATATTTTTGGACACCTTTTGCATTTCAGCATAGAGTTCGCCAGATTCTGGCAATTCGCTTGCCCTTAGGATGGCTGCCAACCGCAGTTGAGGGTCGGTATCCGATAAAAGCTGAGATCTTGCCAAGAGGCCACTCCCTTCTTGGGAGTTTGGCAGCAGAGTCAGTGCTGCCCGTTTAACTGCGTAGGAATCACTCTTAAGGGCGTTCACGACGGCCTCTTCTGCCGCTTGATACTTACCGTCTAACGCCCCCAACCCGTCTAGGGTCCACAGTGCGTGTAAGGCTGGGGCATTAAGTCCATTGCCATCTGTTTTAGTCATGTCACCCGCCAATTGGACCAATTGTGGGATCAATTGGATCCTGTTTTCCTCTACAATAAACCGTTGGGCCATGGTCCGCCAAAATAGATTGTCACTTTTCAAAGCTTTCAACAGAGCGCTATCATCATAACGATCTAGGGAAGTGATTTTTGCATCGGGCTCTTTTTTGTATTTTACAATATAGATTCGTCCATGGCCATAATCCCTAAGCTTATTAAGATGGGCGTTCCCCTCGCCTTTATCGGCGTTCCATATTTGGTTGTCCATCCCCCGTTTATCGGGATTGTGCTGAATTACGGGATTGTACCAATCTGCCACCCATAAGTTTCCATCTGGGCCCGTCTCTGCGAATACAGGGGCAGTCCAGGCATCCGTACTGGCAAAGATATTACCACCATCTTCCTCTTTATAACCCGCTCCATCCTTTACGATCTTAGCAATATGCACCAGGTGGCCGGTGGGTTCACATACGTACATTTGGTTCTGGTATTCCACGGGATAGTTGCGGGCTGTATAAAAATTGGCACCTGCAGCAGCTGTATACCCTCCACGTACATCTACCTGTTGCAAGGGAATGCTATCTACCGGATGTATTTCATAATGCCCCTGTATAAAATCGGCATTTAGCGACCACGGAGGCATCCTATCCAAATACTTGTAATATTTTAAGGGAATCCCTACATAACAGGCATGGTTGTTATTGGCCGTGGATCCAAAAATTTCAAAATTTTCATTGTATCCCATTCCCCAAGTATTATTGTTGAATTGGCCTACAGGCTCCAAATAGGACCCGTCCCTAGCGAAGCGGTATACTCCCCGTTCAAACTTTACAGGTTTTCCTGAAAAATCATTTTCAAAGCCAGAATATCCTACGGCTCCCCAGATAGCATTATCCAATCCGTATCTTAGGCTAGACGGTCCGGCATGGGTATCAAAAGTTCCAAAACCACTGAAAAGTACGGTGCGCTTATCCATCTTGTCATCCCCATCAGTATCTTCTAGGAACACCATGTCTGGTGCTTGGGCCACTATGGCTCCTCCTTTAACTAAGATTATTCCAGTGGAAAGCCGTTGATCTGTGGCAAAATCGATGAATTTGTCTGCCTTTCCGTCCCCGTTAGTATCCTCGCAGATAGTAATTCTATCACCGCCTACATCATTGGCCAGACCATGTGGATAATCCTTGGACTGCACTACCCAAAGTCGGCCTCTAGCATCCCAGGTAAAGGCTATGGGGTTGATAATATTGGGCTCGGAGGCGAACAGTTCTGCCGTGAACCCCTCGGGGAGCTGAATATGCCTTTGTGAATCCTCGGGCACCAAGGGATCTTGTACCCTTGGGTTTTCTCCGGTATAGGTTAATGGGGGCAGCGGTTTCTTTTCTCCAGAACAGGCAGAAAAAAAGAGCATTCCCAAGATGGAGCACAATAGTCCTGACGATAACTTTTTCATGGTTTTAAAGTTTTAATACTTACTATTTTAAATTTGGTTGGTTGCAATTGTCTATTCTTTGGTCCGATAGTGGATATAGGGTTCCTCTTGGCCCATATCCACGGTTCCCGCTTCCCACCCGTCCGGTGGGGAAAGGATTGCTAGAAATTCGAGTTCCCCTTCCCCCGCATTGAACGTGGCATGTACCACATCTGCATCTATATAAACGGAGTCGCCCGCTTCCAATAATTGCATTTCATCCTCGATCCATTGCTCCGCCTTCCCCTTTAGAATATATAAAATCTCATGCATTTTTGGATGCCTATGGAAGTCATGTCCCTTTCTTTCGGGCACCACCACCTTTACCATATACGATTCCGCATTTTTGACCAGTTGGGGATGGTAATGCCAATAATGATCCCGTCCAAATGCTTTTTCGAACATCACGTCCTTCTTTTTAATGAATTTCCAATTCTTGGGCATTATCAGAAAATTTATAAGGTTATAGATTTAAATTCCTTGGTCAGGTTTGTTAAGGATTGTTCCACTCCCATCCGTTCTAGGGAGGAAGCCCCCACAAAGCCATGGAGACCCGTGGTATGGGCCAAAGCATAACGGACATCATCGGGAGTATTTATGGGGCCTCCATGAGCCAGAAAAAAGGTATTGTGATTCGCTTTCTTTACTGCATCTACAATGGCCTGAGTACGCTCCAGAGCATTGTCCATGGAAACCGATGCTCCGGTAACACCTATAGATCCGCCTACGGTGGTGCCCACATGGGCAATGATGGCATCTGCCCCAGCATCTGCCATTTGTACGGCCTCCTCTGGTTTGGCCACATAAACAATAGAGAACAAATCCATTTTAGTGGCCAAACGCACCATCTCCACTTCCTTTTGAAAGCTCATCCCTGTTTCCTCTAGGACCTGCCTAAAATGACCGTCAATAATGGAATGCGTGGGGAAGTTATTTACTCCTGAAAAACCCATATCCTTTACCTTACCCAAAAAATGCCACATTCTTCTCCGGGGATCACTACCATGTACACCGCAGATAACTGGAACCTCTTCTACCACTGGCAACACTTCAAATTCCCCGATTTCCATGGCAACGGCATTGGCATCACCATAGGCCATCATTCCGGCGGTAGAGCCGTGACCGGACATACGGAAACGACCAGAATTGTAGATAATGATAAGGTCTGCCCCGCCCTTCTCAATAAATTTCGCACTGATGCCTGTACCAGCACCTGCTGCTATAATTGCCCTATTTTGGTCAACTACTTTTTGCAATCTATCTCTTACTTCTTGTTTAGTATAAGGATTCCCTATCCCTGTCCATGGATTTGCCATATTGGTTTCTTAAGTTATTTATGATAATTATAATTTATTTTGATGTGGTGGTTTATACTATTATTTCCTTTTCTAATTTTTGGGCAACCCAACTTTTCTTATATAAAAATTGTCCAGCATAATCCTACAATGGATGATTTCTCATTGTTTATTGTCTATCCTTTACCTTGAACTCCTTAATGGTATTCATAATATTCCTGGCGGTCCGTTCCAATAGTTGGGGAGCTTTTTTCAGGGCCTCTTCCAGTGCTATTGGTCCATCAACTATAGGAAAAACAGCAGTAACGCCTAATTCAAAAATAGCATTCATGTGGTCGCCTACCTTTCCTGCTAATACAATTACA
The DNA here is from genome assembly GCF_041320605.1 of Arenibacter antarcticus. Classification (NCBI taxonomy): domain Bacteria; kingdom Pseudomonadati; phylum Bacteroidota; class Flavobacteriia; order Flavobacteriales; family Flavobacteriaceae; genus Arenibacter; species Arenibacter antarcticus. Next base: position 2,202,752 of record NZ_CP166679.1, on the reverse strand, counting down.
GGTACTTGGTGTTTTTTAGCCATTTTAGATACCCCAACAACGGTTTTTCCATTAAGAGTTTGTAAGTCTATTTTCCCCTCTCCCGTAACTACTAGATCGGTATTATTCAAGTGCTGCTCCATACTTACCATTTGAAGCACCAGGTCTATCCCATTTACGATCTTACCATTCATAAATGCCAATAAGGCGGCACCGGTTCCCCCTGCCGCACCTGCCCCTTCCTTGTTTACAACATCGATATTGAACTGATCCCGGATTACGGATCCATACTTATATAGGCTATTGTCTAATAGTTCCAATGACCTCTCGTCTCCACCTTTCTGGGCGCCATAAATAAAGGAAGCCCCATTTGGCCCAGCCAAAGGGTTGGAGACATCACAGGCTACCACCACCTCACAGTCTCCTATTCGAGTATCAAAATTGCTAAGGTCTATACGCTCAAGATTTTCTAATTGACCACCCCCATCACCGACTTCCTCTCCCCTTACATCTAGGAACCTTGCTCCAAGGGCCTTTAACATGCCAGTCCCCCCATCGTTGGTAGCACTACCACCTAGGCCAACAATAATTTTTTCACATCCATGGTCCAATGCCGCTTTTATCAATTGGCCGGTACCATAGGTAGAGGTCAATAATGGATTTCTTTCCTTTTCCTTCAGAAGTTCCAGCCCCGAGGCCCTAGCAAGTTCAATGATGGCCGTTTTTCCATCCTTTAAAACACCAAATTCCGACCTTATTGTCCGACCCAAGGGATCTAACACAGGAACTGTTAATACTGTTCCGCTAATACCATCCAACAGAGCATCAATAAGACCCTCGCCCCCATCGGACAAGGGAATCTCCAAAATTATTGCCTCAGGATATACTTGGCGTATCCCTTTAGTGATAGATGCGGATACCTCTTTGGCTGAAAGGCAGTCCTTAAAAGAATCTGGAGCGACAATAATTTTCATATAGATTTGAACTAATTATTCTTAAATGTAGGTTATTTTTAAAAAAAGGTTTAGCCATGACTTTAGTCAGGGATACAGGCTTTTTTAAAGGTAGAAAGATTTAAATGTAGAAAAATTATTTAATATTCCGTGATAACAAAGTTGTATTGATCTTGATTTGTGCTGCCCTTTATAATTAATCATTACCCTAATCTATAGTCTATTGCTCTTTAAGTTCCTTGTCTCCTGTATTAATTCAACCGCTTTTCTATCAATTCACCCATCCCGTTCCCTATTCCCTTTTTGATGGGCTTCACTTCCTTTCCGGTAGTATTCTAACGCTTTGGATTTCTTTTCCCTTAGGGCAATAAACACCGTCCTCTAAAATCATTAAAAAAACATCTATCTTTGTCAGTTGAACTTATGACAGGAACTAGCCTACATATAAAAAAAATTCAGCGCATTGTATTCATGCTGGCCGTTTTTGTGGCTTTAACTCCTTGCTCCATCAAAGAAACCCTATTCAGTTCTTTTGAAATCACTTTTGAACGACCTCTCAACAAAACGAAATCAACACAGAGTATAAACACTTTTTGTGAATCCGAAGTAGTCGTACAAACTAATATAGAATGTAACAGCAAGCTCGCGGCAATAAATCTTCCGGATATAGCGAATTCCATCACTATTATCCCGATAGGCTGCAAAAAAGTTGCTTTAAAACAATACGCGAAAAGAACTTCGGGCAAGAGCCCTCCTATGTACATATTATATAAACGATTGAAATTTGATATAGCCTAAACCTTTTTTTCCGCTATTCAATTTTTAATATAATCGTTTAAATAATATCTTTTTTACATGAATCAGAATCACAACGATCAGTCACAAAATATGGCTGGTCTCTTCACATTAGCCATCCGCTTAGTAGTTGGCTGGACTTATTTTTCCGCCTTTTGGCGTAGATTAGTAATAGACAACAAATTAAACCCCGAGGAAGCAGGTTATATAGGAGAGAAATTCAACCATTTCCTACCCAACGCTCTAGGAATTGGCCCCATGATTGAATATTTGGTAAGTAATCCCGATACCCTTTGGTGGGCCATGGCAGTCTTTACCATCATAGAGGGATTGGTAGGGTTATTTATTATGTTGGGCTTGTTCACTAGATTAATGAGTATTGGGGTTTTTAAACTGGCCATGGGAATCTTATTAGGTGCGGGTTGGATAGGCACTACCTGTTTGGACGAATGGCAAATAGGGGTGTTAGGTATTGCCACGGGGTTTACTTTATTCCTTACTGGGAGTGGATCCTATTCTTTGGACCAATATTTCATTAACAAGAATGCGAAATTTACCCGAACAAAATGGTTTTCTTGGTTAGGATCTGGAACCTTGCCCATAAAAAACATCAAACCCTTTGTATTGACCGGGGCGTTGGCCATACTAGCCCTAACCCTATTTACCAATCAATATTTCCATGGTGGTATCTTTGGAACTCTCCACAACAAATCCGTTAAACCAAAGCTAGAGATCAGTAATACAAGCCTTAACCAGGACCATTTGCAGTTTGAGGTGTTCCGAGTAGAGGGTGTGGATGTTTACGGTTCGTTCTTAATTGGCATGCAACTTCTGGACCAAAATGGCACTATCCTTTTGAACAAAGAAGGAGCCGATCTTGCTAAGTTTTCAACGAACAATATCCACAATCATTACGTGGCCAAGATAAAACCTGGCAAACACAGTCTTATCATTCCTTTAGGGGCCAAGGCTGATATCACTTTAGACCTAAACAATATCGATTTAAAGAATGGGGAGCAATACACCCTAAAACTAATTGATATTAGCGGTCTGGAATGGGAAATTGTTATGGCATATTGATTATGTTTCAATAAAAATTGATCAAAAAAAAGGGCCTTAAGCGAAAACTTAAAGCCCTTTTTTTTTATACATTGACTTTAATCTAAACAAGATTTTTTGCGGGACTCCAATTTAATTGAATCAATATAAAACCTAATATTGATAAAGCAATTGTTTCTCAATAGCTATCTTATACATTTGTCAACCAAAAACGTATTACATCTACTAGCCACCATTGTTTAAATAGACCTATATGAAAGAAGAACGCACAAGGTTTAAACCAAAAGACATCCCGTCCTTAATAAAGGATACTTACATCTCTTGGATGGCCAATGACCCGTGGCGGCTAAGTGCGGTTGTAGCCTATTATGCCGTACTTTCCCTTCCAGCCCTATTGGTCATTATAATAAATATAGTTGGCGCCATTTGGGGAGTAGAGATTGTACAGGGTCACCTAACCCAAGAATTTTCCTTGGCCCTTGGCAAAGAGGCAGCGACTTCTATTGAGACCATAATTTCAGAGACCCAAAATGAGAAAAAAAACCTTATATCTACCATAATCGGAATTGGCACCTTACTCTTTGGTGCAACTGGAGTCTTCTATCAATTAAAAATATCCCTTAACCAAATATGGCAGGTACAGCCAGATCCCAAGGCAAAAGTTTGGAAATTGATCACCGATCGCGCCCGTAGCTTTGCCTTTATTTTTGTTATTGGTTTTCTGCTTTTGATCAGTTTTATTTTTACTGCAGCAATAAGTGCTCTTAACGGTTATATTAAACAAATGTTCCCAGATTTAGTGATATATATCGCCCATATTATGGACGTTGTAATATCTTTGGGTATCATAACAGTATTATTTGCATTGATGTTCAAATATTTACCCGACGTGAAAATTAAATGGAAAACAGTGTGGAAGGGCGCTATACTTACCGCAATTCTCTTTGTAATAGGTAAAACCTTGTTGGGACTCTATTTTGCTGAAGCGGAACCAGGTTCCACCTATGGTGCCGCAGGCACTATTGTACTTATTTTGTTATGGGTATCCTATTCTTGTCTTATCTTATTCTTTGGCGCACAGTTTACCTTTATATATGCGAAACGTTATGGACAAAGCATAACCCCAAGTAGTATTGCAAAGAAAAAATAAACCTCAAAAACATGAAATATATAAGTCCATTTATTGTCAGACAAGTATTCGTAATGCTACTCATAGTACTAATGGGAGGTCTTATCTTTAAAGAAATGCTTCCTTATCTAGGAGGTGTCCTGGGTGCAATTACTATTTATGTATTGCTTAGGAAGCCTATGTTAATGCTGGTTAAAAAAGGATGGCATCCCAATTTAGCCGCTTGGACTTTAATAATTACTTCCTTTACCAGTATTCTTTTGCCCTTAGTGGCTTTTGGATTTATGATTGGCAATAGAATAGAGTATGCCGTTACCAATTCGGAACAAGTGGTGCAGGCGTCCAAAACGCAATTACAAAAACTAGAGGAATACTTAAATTATGATGTCACCTCACAAATAGACCCTTCGGCTATCTCATCGTGGCTTTCAAAAAGCTTACAAAGCATTGCAGGGAATACTTTTACCATTTTCATTTCCATTACCGTAATGTATTTTCTGCTATATTTCATGTTGATCAGTGAAAAGAAAATCAAGGATTCCTTATTCACCTATATTCCGATCAACAGTGACAACTTGGAAACCATTGGGAACGAAACTTTTGATAAAGTTCGTTCAAATGCCTTGGGAATACCTCTAGTTGCCATTGCTCAGGGCGTAGTGGCCCTAATTGGATTTTTTATATTCAGTATCCCCAATCCCTTTTTCTGGGCAACCGTGGTCACCATCGGTTCTATGGTTCCGTTTGTGGGGAGTGCCATAGGGACCCTACCAGTATTTATCCTTGCCCTTGCCAACGGGAATTCTTTTCAGGCGTGGGGAATTCTCTTATATGGAACTCTGGTCATAGGCGCGACCGACAATCTGTTTCGTTTGTACATTTTAAAAAAACTGGACGATGTTCATCCGATTATCACGCTGATCGGTGTTTTGGTAGGCGTACCCTTATTTGGATTTATTGGATTGATCTTTGGCCCTATTTTAGTAAGTCTTTTTCTCATAATTCTAAGAATTTACAAAAACGAATACGGTCAAAATTCTTCCGCTTAACAACAAAGGCACCCATGTTACGATCAAAAAACAGTTTGAAAAACATACTCGATCTAAAAATATCCGGTCCCTTTCCATCAAAATAGCGGATGTGAGGCAAGAAACAAACTTCATTTCTCCACATCGCAATTGCATCAACATATTGAGGGAATAAGTCAACATAACAATCCAAAAGTGATTAATATTGATAGTGGTAGTTGGAGTTTCCTTTGAAACTTCAACTAATGGTTAATTATACACATCTCATATATTTCCATTTACACTGTTGGAGTTCCTATACGTTTTGCTCTAAGAAATACAGCTATAGTTCTCCACAATAGGGAAACCGGATGTGTCCAAATTGGACCAATTCCATTTACCTATAAATTTTACATAAAACATCGAAAGCATGACATCCTCGGAACAAATACAACTTGAAAATATTGCAGATTCTGATTATGAGATATTTGCATTATTAAAACAACGGTACAGCCCTAGAATTTTTAAGGATAAAAAACTTTCCAAACAGAATATAAAACAGCTTTTTGAAGCAGTACGTTGGGCCGCTAGTTCTAGCAACCAACAGCCATGGCGCTTTTTATATGCTGAAAAAGAGACCGAAGCCTATGACAACATTTTGGATTGTCTAAGTGAAGACAATAAGAAATGGGCCGTTAATGCCCCCTTGTTGATGCTTACGGCCTACAAAGAGAAAACCGATCAAGGGACCGATAATTTTCACGCCCTACACGATTTGGGGCTTGGTTTGGGCGGTATGACGGTACAAGCACAATATATGGGTATTGCCATGCACCATATGGCGGGGCTAGACTGGAAAAAGGCACATAAACGATTTAATATCCCAGAGGGGTTCCACGTCACCACTGCAATTGCTATTGGACACTTCGGGGGTGAACTAGAAGATCTTCCTTATGAATTACAGGAAAAGGAATTGGCTACAAGGCAAAGAATCCCACAAACTGAATTTGCTTTTAAAGGAAAATGGGGAAATGTAGATTAAGTTGTTGTCAATTCTAATTTGAATACTTAAAGGCCAGTTTAAGGGGAATGGCTAAAAAGTAGGGTACAATAACCGTACCTGTGTAGTCTGCTAATCCATATATCAGCGAGGATACAACAGCGTTCGACCAGACTAATTGCTTAACTTTACATTTCGCAAACAAGCTTTCTGTAGTCGTTATACAATACAAATTAGATAACTATACGCTACTTAGCGATATAGACGGTCTTTTTATTGACAAATTCCAACATACCCTCTAAAGACAATTCGCGTCCATACCCTGAAGCTTTAGTGCCTCCAAAGGGCAAACGTGGATCGGATTTCACCATCTCATTTATAAAAAATGCTCCATCAGGAATGTCCCCAACTACTTTACGTGCACTTTCCAGGTCTTCCGTAAACAACATGGTTCCCAATCCAAATTTTGATTTAGTGGCAAGTGCCAATGCATCGGTCCTATCTTTAGCCTTTATAATTGCTGCCACCGGCCCAAAAAGCTCTTCGTCAAAAGCAGGCATACCCGGCCTAACCTCCGTAATTATGGTAGGTTCATAATAGGCTCCACTCCTAGAATTACCATAATCTACCACCGCTCCCATTTTTATGGATTTCTCTACTTGATCGGAAAGGGAATGGGCTAAATCCTCACGGGCCAATACGCCAATATCAGTGCTTACATTCAAGGGATCCCCAATTTTTAGGGCTCTTACTATATCTCTAAATCTGGACAGAAATTCCCCGTATATTTCTTCCACTACAATAAATCGTTTTGCGGCTATACAACTCTGCCCATTGTTTAGCATACGGGCATTGACCATAGTATCTAAATATTTGTCTAGATCCGCATCTTCCCACACTATACAAGCATTATTGCCCCCTAGTTCCATAACGGACCTTTTTAAGTTCTTCCCTGCCAAACTTGCTATTGAACGCCCGGCTTTTTCACTTCCAGTAAGACTTACCCCCTGTACGATATCGCTTTCCATCACAGCTTCCAACTGCTTGTGATCAGCCAAAATCACTTGAAAACAGCCCTTAGGGTACCCTGCAGAAATAAACAATTCTTGAAGAGCTATTGCGCAACCAGAGACATTGCTCGCGTGTTTCAAAATTAGAGTATTCCCCGCAGTGAGCGTAGGTGCAGCACATCGGATTACCTGCCAAAAAGGAAAGTTCCAAGGCATTATTGCCAATACACAGCCTATAGGGTCGTAACTAATAAAACTCTCCCCAGCTTCGGTCTCTATTAGATCGTCTGAAAGAAATTGAACCGCATTTTTAGCATAAAAATCGCATACCCATGCACATTTCTCCACCTCAGCAACCGCTTGAGTTAGGGGTTTACCCATTTCTTTTGCCATTAAAACACTATACTTCTCCTTATTTCTCAATAATGTCTTTCCAAGATTTTTAAGCAACACCACCCTATTTTCAACACTTTCTGATTTCCATTCTAAAAAAGTGTCTTCGGTTTTTTTTAGCACCGTTCCTATTTCGGGGTCCGAAAAACGCTTATATTTTTCCAGTAATTGCTGGTTGTACGGATTAATTGAACGTAAATATTCCATGTCCTTATTTTTTAATGATTTTTAGAACCTATATAAAATTCCTCTCTCGGATTTGTTAAATCCCTTGTGTATCTATTGTGTATCTATAATGTCTTGAAACATCTTCACTATTCGCTCCCTGTCCAGGGAATTGGTGATATTTTCTTCCACATCCCTTTTTAAGGCCTGAATTTCTTTCCTTATACACTCCCTGTTTTCTATAGAAATCTGGGTATCCCGTTCCAAAAAACCCAAGGCACCAATAAGAGTAGCAACTACAGAATTGTCCTTTTTTGCATATAATCTTATTGGCTGTATTAAGATTTGCATCAAGTCCGATGCGCTGATAAAGTTTTTAATAAGGATAATTTTCCCCTCTTCAAGAGAAACAGAAGTGATTTTAGGGAATCTCATTGTTTTCTGCAACAGGGGAGTGAGTTTTGTTATGGCATCAATTGCAGTTCCTGGGTCGTTTATTCCAGGAGACATAGCCTTTACCGCAATCTCCATTAGCTTAACCATACCACCAATCCCATCATTATGGTCATTGCGGTTTTTGGACAAGTGGCAACAAAATAATACGGCATCCAGATCGTCTCCCTCTACCTTATTTTTAAGTCGCAACATGGGCATTCCTTCCCATATATGGGCTCCCAAATAAGGCAAAACCTCAATTTGGTTACCAGCGGAAACAAAGGAATCGGGCAGTAGAGCGGCATCAAAGCCCCTAAAATAACCTGTTATCGGTGCAAAGACAGTTGAAAATCCCTCGGTTTGCACTTGTTGCAGCCCCATTTGGGTGTCTTTAGCATTATCAATCTCCCGATCTATCTGTTTATTACTAGAGGCGTAGATTCCCTCTATAATATTTTGAATTTGAATGGAAGTGGATATACTGTGTATAAAATAAACGAATAAAGCAACGCAGCTTACTCCCCACAGTGCCGCCAACATAGTAGAAAATCCCAAGGAAGCAGAATCTATTCCCTTAGCGCCTAAAACAATCAGGATGATGATACAATACAACAAAGTTCCGATATAGACCCCTAAAATAAATTGATGTTTTTTATTGGAAATTAAACTGGGCAAAAGGCGCGGTGAAAAATTGGAGGAAGCCTGACTAAGCACTACCATAACCATGGTAAAACTAAAAACCGTTAAGGAAAGGACGCCCCCGATTAAGGTGGTTAAAATTGCCCGTGCCGTTTCATAATCCGAAATAAAGAGATAAGGCACCTTATCACTTATGGATTTAGCCAAGTCCAAACTCTCCAATTGTAAAATAGAAAAAGCAAGAATCAGAAAACCTAAGGCAATAATAACAGGATAAAATGCTATGCTCTGCACTACTCTCCCATAAACTTCCTTAGCCATTTTTAGGATTGATCGGAACATATTGCTTACTGAATTTAGATGTTTAAAGATAAACATTATAACAACCATAGGTGACGTATTCCCTTAAAATCCTAGCACAATCGATTGACATACAGCTCTCTTCACCTACCGAAATGCAGCATAAATATTCTTTATAAGGATCAATAAAATTTGGGATAGAGCACTTCTTAGGGGAATAGTAAATCTATATTTGTAGAAATTAGAGTTGTAAAAGATTAAAGATCATATTATTATAGACGTATTAATTACAGCCTATTTATAAAATATTAATACTAATTCCTGAACGTATTCCCCATTATTATTTTAGTAAGCTGTTGAGGTGTAGTACTAAAATAATAGCGTAAAAATTTGGTTGGTTGTTGAAAAATGGTTCCGTGATACTTTATCTTCGGAGCCATTTTTGTTTATATTACCTTTGTAAATCCTTAGTAATTCTATTTAATATATCGCCTTATATATTTTAAATTGACTTAACAACACCAACAGGACAAGCACTAAAACCTAAAAAGATGAGACTTAAACTTGAAGAAGCATGGGAGGAAATGATCAATAATTTATCTTCCTGGATGAATAGCCTGATTATTAATCTGCCAAACATCATAATAGCATCTTTCGTTTTTATAATGGCTGTTTTCCTTTCTAAATACATTTCCAAACTGACCTTAAAACTACTTGAGAAGAGCAGTTTACAAAAATCAATGAAAAATGTAATTGCCAGATTAATATCCATACTGGTTATTTTTGCTGCGCTTTTTTTAATCTTAGGAATACTGGACCTGAGCAAAACCTTAAATACACTTTTAGCTGGTGCAGGGGTTGCCGGTCTGGCAATAGGTCTAGCACTACAAGGGGCTTTAGCCAACACTTATTCTGGTATAATTCTTTCTTATATTAAGGAAATCAGATTTGGAGACTGGATAGAGAGCAATGATTATTCAGGGGAGGTAGTCAATATAGACCTCCGTGCGGTAACCATTAAACAACCCGATAACAATTTGGTCTATATTCCCAATAAGCTGGTTCTGGAAAATCCGCTGAAGAACTTTTCTTCAACTTCACAATCCAAGGTCATCCTAACTTGTGGTGTTGGTTATTCCTCCGATCTGGAGTTTGTCCGTACCTTGGTAAAAAAGACCATTACGGAAACATTTGATGCGGTAGAAAAGCATGGGGAGATCATTTTTATTTATACCGAATTCGGGGATAGTTCCATCAATTTTGAAACTCGGTTCTGGGTAAAAGCCACCTCCTCAATAGAGATTTTAAAAGCTAAGACAGAAGCCATGATCGCCATTAAAAAAGCCTTCGACAAAAACGATATTAATATTCCGTTCCCTATCAGGACCTTGGATTTTCCAAAAGACTTTAGGAAGCCCAACCAAGAATCCTAATCTACCATCAATTTGAATTCCTTTTAAGTTGATTGCGGTGGTAGTTGTGCAATATAAAATGTATTGAAATGAGTAGGAGCATTATAAAAAAATATTCGTTAAAAAAATTGTCCTTAGATGGGAAACTGGGAACATAGACTTTAAAGGATATCCAATAATTTAAAGTGACAGATCCAAGTAAATACAATTTATTTCTTAGGCTTCGAAAGCAATCCAGATATAGCTGAGCCTTGCACATCAACATTAATTCCTTACCAAATAATTGTCCTACCAATGGCCATAAAAAAATTAGGGGCAGGGCATATAATCGGGCTTCCCTAGCCAATGTTGCCAACATAACAATGGGCGTATTAACAATTACAGCAAGAATAAACGCTTTAATATACCGTTTTTGCAGCCCTTTAAAACGCATAGTCCGCTGCGCCATAAGCAATAAATAAAACACCGGTCCCAAGACTAGGATAAAGGAGAATAGGGTTTCCTTGGCACTAGCCATTGTCCCAAAATTATCTTGCACACATTGAAACCTACTGGCGGCTATATCTGAGGTCTCTTGCCACAAACCAGTATTCCAAAGAAATAAAAGCAGATAAACAGTATATATGGGTATTGGTAAAAATAGTAGCACCCATTTTCGTATTTCTTTAAGAGACCAGTGCTTAACCGAAACCAGACCCGAACCCAATCCAATAATCACAATTCCAGGTATAAGAAAGACACTACTTTCCCTAGCGATAATGGCCAAAGAAAAAAATAGCACATAGTATCCCCACTTGTTATTGATAAATGCCAAGATAGATAGCAGTAGTAAACAATATTGCAAAGGCTCATCATAGGTAAATATTGGCGGAAAAAAGGAGAATACTATGGAGAATGTCATGAAGAAAAACACCAAATTCAGAAGGGCATTCCCAGGGCTTCCATGGAGTTTAAATGAAGTTTTATACACCAACAGTCCGCAGATAAATAGCAACATAAAATTAATTAGGACAAAGGCTTCCCCTAGTGTAATTCCAAAAACACTAGAGGCACCCTCAATTAATAAAGAGGTAAGGGGCCTTCTTGCAAAAGGGGTGAATTCCTGATGATACCTTATCTGGGACTTTAAAAATACCTGGGAAAGTTTAGTATTGTTCTCATTCAACATACTATCCGATACTGGCAACATATGAATAGCAAATATGAACAGGACAAACCCAAATCCTACATAATAATGTACCTTATTTTTCATTTATCACAAGCCTATCAACGGGATTAAATGTAATGAAAACAAAACTGGCGTTTACCGTTCCTGATCAATATTGTATCGCAATGCGATAAAAATTATTTTTTTCGAGTTAAAACATTATAACATAGACTATTAACTTTGAGAAACGGATGTTAATCGATAGCCATCCCTAGAAAACAAATCTGTCGAGAACATAAAAATCAATGAAATATGAGCACATATACTAAAAACGTAGGAGAAAAATTAAACGAATTATTAGAGAAGACCTATGATGCGGAAAAAGGGTATAAAAAAGCGGCTGAAAATTCGGATCATGCGCTTTTAAAAGCATTTTTCGGTAGAAAGAGCAAAGAGCGGTATAATTTTGGCAATGCACTAAAAACCGAGATCCAAAATTTTGGTCAGGAAGTGGATGAGGGAGGAAGTGTCACTGGTGTGGCACATAGAGCTTGGATGGACGTTAAGGCCTTCTTTTCTTCGGATAAACCGGAGGCCATGCTAGAAGAAGCTATTAGAGGTGAAAAAGCGGCCGTTAAGGAATATAGGGATCTATTGTCCGAAACTAGCTTGCCCCTTAGCACCACCACTCTTTTAACAAAACAAATGAACCAAATCCAAGCTGATCTAAATCAGGTGAAGCGCTTGGAGGATGTAAGATAGCATGTAGCCTTTATAGCAGGAATCTGGAAATAGGGTGCTTGGCACCCTATTTTACCTTAAAATAAAAAAATATTAAAAACAGATTATTTTACGATGCACAGTCCACGAGAATTTATTTAGGTAAAATAACAGCTATTGTATTTTGGTGCACAGTATACCAATCACAAATAAATTTTATTAAAGCAAAAAAATTTCGGACAAATACTATATTACACAAAAAAATTTATGTATTATAAGCTATCCAATACGGCCAGCGTTCCTACATTACAAACGGAATACAATAAACTTTTCAAATACCCCAATCTATATCGCAAACAAGTATTGATAAACGGAATAGAAGAGGTCACCATTCCTATTATTACCATGGAAGAAAAGCAATACATTATTCCTGCTATATGGGGAATATTACCTGAAAACTACGAAGATGATTGGAGTGTTTTTCAAGATGTCATTAATTCCCTAAACCTAAATATTGATTCCTTGAACAACCCGTCTTGGTTCGCTCCTGCCCTATTACAAAGAAGATGCTTGATTCCCGTTACCGGTTTTTTTACGTCTTATCTTATTAATGGCGAACTTTACCCCTATTACTTTCATAGACAATCTGGGTTACCATTTTGCCTTACCGGTATTTACAATAGATTGGAAGATGGTTTCTTAAGCTGTGCGATAATTACCTCTACTACGGACCATGGGCTCAAAAATGTTCAAAATTTAGACAGAACTATCCCATTAATGCTCCCTAACGAACTACATAAAGACTGGTTGAACGAGGATTTAAATGAGGACGGAATAAAAAACCTACTTAAGTCCACTCCAGATTTTAAATTGATTGCCCACCCAATTTCAAAAGAATTTTTTAAAAATAATATATCCTATACCTCCATGTTGTCCCCTGTTAGTTATGAGGCAGCTCCGTCTAGGATAATTTTGGAAAATGGAATGGAATTACTTGCCCAGTGATGCAACCAAATTTAACAAAAGCAGTTTCCTAAAAGCATCAAAATCGTCATAAAGCCTAATAGGAAATCAACTTCACCATTGCTGAAGTGTTATTATGATTCGCTAGGTTATCTTTGAATCAGGTGCACCTCCAGCCCATGATTTAATAACAAACAAAAAACTAACCAACTGATTATCCGCCTCATAACACACCCTGACAACTCGTTTTTTGATTACTATCTGAGTTAATTTTTAATGTGATGTGGTTAAGCAAATTGTTAAAATTCAATAATCTTTGTAATGAAGGGCAGGTAATACGGCCCATAAGTTTAACCCTTAAAAATCAATCATTATGTTACGTTGGACAATTACATTCATAATTTTGGCGATAATAGCCGCTATTTTTGGTTTTGGTGGTATCGCCGCAGGAGCAGCCAGTATTGCGAAAATCCTGTTTTTTATCTTCTTGATTCTATTTGTGATCTCACTATTTACAGGAAGAAAAAGGATTTAAATCAAAACACCATGTCTCATGAGTATTATATAATGAGACAAAATTATAATCTACAACTATTAATTAAATCTAAATTTAAAAAAGATGAAAAAATCAATAATTTACTTTTTATTCGCCTTGCTTTTTAGTGTATCACTTTCAACATTTACGGGATGCAGGGAAGATAAAACTGCCGGAGAGAAAATTGAGGAAGGCATCGATGATGTAGGAGACGGAATTGAAGAAGGTGTAGAAGAGATTGGAGACGAAATAGACGATGCGACAGACGACCTTTAAAATCCCCCAATAATTATAATTATCAATAAAAACGGACATTCTCCTCTACGGATGATGTCCGTTTTTGTGCTTGTATTTCTCAGATATCCTACTTGCAACACTTCCTTCCCGTTAAGGACCTATAAAAGCAGTATCCCTATCTAGCTTTTTTAGATGATAGGTAAAATCTTTTCGGCACTTATTAAATAGGTATGCTCTAAAAATAATTAACTATTTCTGCCTATCACACGCATGGATTGCAAAGCACTGGCAGACTCTCAAAGGCCTAAAATCTTCTTGACAAATTTAAAAAGTACCCAGTCCGAAAAATCCAAAATTAGCCACCCTCTTTAAATAAAATGAAAATCTAAGTTGGAAAGGAGTTATATTTGTTATATTTTGAACAATATCTTAACATCCTGACCATAATTTTTTGGTAACCAATGAGAGTCTACGTAAAATTCGATTTTAACAAAATATGTAAAACTGTTTTACGTGAACAACTGGATATCCTAGGTTTAGAATATATCATTCACGGAGTGGGGGAGGTGGAATTTAAGCGTTCCCCATCTCTAATTGAAAAGCAAAATATCACCAGTACTCTGGACCTCTATGGTATAGAGATAATGGATGACCAACAAGTTGCTTTGGTGCAACGTATTAAGGATATTATAACGGAATGGGTTCATGATGAAGAGGGTCCAAAACGCTATAATTTTTCCACCCATCTTTCCGAAAAATTAGATTATTCCTATACTTATTTATCATCTATATTTTCGGAAACCACCTATTCCTCTATTGAAAATTTCATTATACTTAAAAAGATTGAATATGCTAAGAGCTTAATAATTAATTCTGATCTTACTTTAACAGAAATAGCGTATAAGCTTAATTACAGCAGTGTAGCGCATTTGTCCGCACAATTTAAAAAAACAACCGGCCTTACCCCTTCATCCTTTCAAAAGATTATCCAAAAAAGAAAGGAAAGGAGTATCATCCAGTAACCCCTAAAAGAATTATGTCATTACATTCGCTAAATATTGCACTTGCCGATGATGATCAAGACGACCGAACTTTGTTTAAAGAAGCTATAGAGGAAATTAAGATCAAAACAAAACTTTCTCTCTTTAAAGATGGAAAGGAATTAATGGATTATTTAACTCTTCCGAACGTTATTTTGCCAGAAATTGTATTTTTGGATCTAAATATGCCTTTAAAAAATGGCATGCAATGTTTAAGTGAAATAAGAAATCACGCAAAATTAAAGGACCTAATGGTCGCTATTTATTCCACTTCCTCATCGGAAGAGGATATTGAGGAGACCTTTGTAACTGGAGCTAATATTTACATCAACAAACCAAATAGTTTTGCTGCATTAAAGAAAGCTATTGATAAGGTGTTACAACTTAATTGGCAATATCACACCTCTGCCTTAAATAGGGATAATTTTCTATTGCGGATATAATTTACAAACTTATGGTGCTCAAAAAATTGGCCCCCTCGCCAAAAGTGTATATTATTATGCTTATTGCAGCAACCGCCCTTCTATTGTTCATTGGCAGTATCAGCTATAGGCAGATCGATAGGCTGGGGAAGTCCGCCGAATCTGTTACTTCAATTATGCAGGTAGATATGCAAATAAATCATTTGTTCTCCTACTATGGACAAATGCAGGCTACCGAATTAAGAAACCGCTTACTACAAGACTCCACGGGAATATCAACATTTGAAGTTTATATGCCCGAAACCTTAGAATCTATAAAGATCCTAGAAGAACTTACCTCGAATAAACCAGCGCAACAAAAAATTCTAAAAAAAGTTAAAATCTGGCAAGACAGCCTTTTTTTATCCCTAAAGCAATTAGCGGCGACACCTTATAATCAACCTATAACCTCTGCTAACTACAAGGAAAAGGTACTTAAAGTAACTTCGGCTATCACCGAACTAAGTTTACTGAGAAATCAGATGTATAGCGTTAAGCAAAAAGAACTTGCAAAACGAAAAGCAGCCTATGCTTCCCAAATCTCATTTACTCCGTTAACCATCCTTTTTCTGGGAACCTTCGCTGTGTTAATTTTTGTGGTGTCCTTTATTCAAATAAACATCTTAAGAAAAAAAACCACTACAGCAGAAAGATTCCTCGCAAATATATTGGCCTGCTCCGATAATATCATCAGCTACTTTGAGCCAATCTACGATGATTCCGGAAAAGTAAAAGACTTCACCATTACCTTTTCCAATGAGAAAATAGAATCTATATTAGGAAAAAAACCTGATCAGATTGCCAATACCAAAATGTCGGAAAACTTACCCGAAAATTTCAAAAACGGCATCTTTCAGGAACTGGTTCAGATAGTAGAGGAAGGATCTACCCGAAAATTTGAAAAGCTTTTAGAATACAATGGAAAGAAATCCTGGCTTAGGACAACTGCAACCCTTATGGATGATGGGGTACTTACCACCTCCATGGACACTACCACTGAAAAAAAGTTTACCAAAAACTTAAAACTCCTAAACGAAAAATTAGAATTTCGAAATAAGGACCTTATCCAAACCAAGGCCTTTTTAAACAATATCTTAGAAAGTGCCAGCAATACGGTTAGTCATCTTAATACCGAAATAGATAAGGACGGTAACATAATAGATTTCAGGTACCTCTTCACCAACAAGGAAACAGAGAATCTAACTGGCAATAAACCCAAATCGGTCATCGGTAAATCTATCACAGAAACATTTCCTTCGATCCATAATAATGGATTATTTAAGCTCATGGTAAAATGCGCTACCCAAGGCAGTATTGAAACCCACGAAACAAAATACTACTTAAACAACAAATGGAAATGGGTACATACCACCATAAACAAATTGAATACCGGGATTACCCTCACCTCATATGATAGTACCGAAATTATAAAAGCCAAACAAGTATTATTGGAACTCAATGAGCAATTAACCATTCAAAACTCCATTCTTAAGGATGCCGAAGCGGTCGCCAAGATCGGAAGCTATCGCTGGGACTTAAAAACAAATGAGGCCACCATGTCAGATAATTTTTATCGATTATTGGACTGTGAGGCAAACGAATTTATTGCCACCTCTGAAAATTACGATCGCTTTATACATCCAAAAGATCGAAATTATTATAACGAAAAATTACAGTTGACCACAGAAAGAAAGCATGATGGCAATTTCAATTACAGGATTATCACCAAGACTGGGAAAATAAAACACCTACAACATTCCGGTCATTTTGTGCAAAACGAGTTTATTGGAGTCGTTAAAGACATTACCACGGAACTAAAGAATGAACAAAAGCTAAAGGATAAAAATTTGGAACTCAAGAGGTCCAACAGTGAACTGGAGTCTTTTAATCGTGTTGCCAGCCATGACTTACAGGAACCCTTGAGAAAAATACAAATTTTCATTTCCAGGATAACCGAGGAGAATACTGAAAATGTTTCTAGCAAAAATCTCGAATATTTACATAAAGTAAGTTCTTCCGCAAATAGAATGCAGACCCTTATTAGATATCTCTTGGCTTATTCCCGATTGAACAAAGACAAAAAAGGACTTTCAACGGTAGACCTCAACGAAATATTAGAAAAGGTGCTAGAAGACTTGGAAGCACCAATTAAGGAGAAAGGTGTTTCTATTGAAGCCCACAATCTTCCAGAACTTAGTGGAGTCCCTTTTCAATTGGAACAGCTTTTTAATAATCTTCTTTCAAATTCCATTAAATATTCAAGCGTGCTGAATCGGCCAAAAATTGAAATCGACTGTCAACAACTTAAACGCAAACAGATAACGGACAATTTTCAAAAAAAGCACCAACAGTATTATTGTATTACCATTAAGGACAACGGAATAGGCTTTGATCAATCTAACGCCAAGAAAATCTTTGGGTTATTTCAGCGGTTGCACCAGAAAAATGAATACTCAGGAACGGGAATAGGTTTGGCCATTTGCAAGAAAATTGCAGAAAATCACAAAGGGCATATAGTAGCCGAAGGAACAATTAATAAAGGCGCCAATTTCCGTATATACCTTCCCGCCTAAGCTTTTGACTTCATTTTCCGTACTCTACACCCTCACATAAGTGAATACTTTCCTCTAAAAAACTATCTCAAATCGATATAATTATACCGTTATAGGCCAAAAATGGCTTTTTTAGTATAATTATATAAGAGAATTCAAAAATTGTATAACAGGGAGGGCCTACCTTTTATCGAGATTTGTATACACAAAACAAATGATTAAAAACAACTACCATGAAAAAATCCGACGAACAATCTTCCTTGAACTCAAAAGTTGGTAAGCGTTGGACTTTAGATTCAAAAATGGAGGAAGACAGCACCTTGCCAGATAATTTTATATTGGGAATGACAAATCAGCCAAACGGTTACAATTCCAATTAGCAGGTAAAATTTTACAATACTACCAAACTTGTACAAATTTATTAGCGCTACTAATGTCCAAAATATTGACCCTAATAGCAGTTTTAATGCTTGTCATTTGGACAATGGGCCTATTTGTATTCAACATAGGCAATTTAATACACTTTTTTCTATTACTGGCGGCTCTCCTAATGATCCTGAAAGTAATAAGGGAAAAATGACATTAAGAACCTTTAAACACAACATTATGAAAACAATTAACATAGATTCAAACAACATCACAAATATCTTTAATGAGATGCAACAAGATTTAGGTGGCAGCTTAAAATCCCGTCCCCAAGAATACCATCTAATCCTTGACAACGATTTGGCTAGTGGTACAATTACAGGTGTTTGCTTTAAAAGCCACATCTGCTTTATGCAATACGATATCACCTTTAAAGAAGATACTTTGGTAATTAATAACATGCCAAGTACGAACCCTATACATTTTATGTATTGCGCAAAGGGGAAAATAGCCCATAGTTTTGGAAATGAAGAGAAGCAACGGGTATTGAATCAATTTCAGACTGGTATATTCTCCAGTGACCCTAGCAAAGAAACAACTCTCTTTTTTAAGAAGGATGAACATGTAAAGATCTCCAATATAATGGTAACCACTACTGAGGAAGCATCAACGGAAGACAATATAGATAAATTGAGAAATCAATTACTAAAAACCTTTATGCCGAAAAATGGAGAGCAAACTTTTGCCTACACGGGCTCCTACAATCTTAAAATTGCCGAACAAATGCATCAATTGGAAGCCATTACCCAAAAAGGTTTGGTACGCCACTTGTTAACACAGGGAATTGTTCACCTAATGTTGGCCATGGAAATTCAGCAGCACAAGGAAGATCAAAAGAATTCGAAAAATAATTTTGGTTCTTTAACCAAGGATGAGGTAGACAACATAAGGGAACTCGCGGAATTCGTAAGAAATTATCCAGAGATTCAATACAACCTAAAGTACCTAAGCTCCAAGTCTGGTCTTTCGCCAGCAAAACTACAGGAAGGCTTTAAATTATTGTACAATAGAACGGTAACGGATTACATACGGAATGTAAGGGTGGAAACTGCAGAACACATGATCAAAACCACCGACCTAAATATTTCTGAAATTGTCTACAGTGTAGGACTTACCAGCAGAAGTTATTTCTCCAAAATTTTTAAGGAGCGATACAATTGCAGTCCAAAATACTATCAAGACAATCAAAACACGTTGGTTGCAACAGCTTAACTTCATATTTACTTAATACAAAAAACCGGTCTGAACAGATCGGTTTTTTTGTGCCCTTTTGTAACGATGGTCTGGTTAATTTAAGAAATGACTCAACCTACATTACTTCTATGTAGATCACTAGAGACAGACCATAAGGATATGGTTTCGGTTCTGGTCAGCCAACGGATTATTGGAGATTGAACTTGCCTGCCTGCCAGTAGGTAGGCCCAGTCGAAACCGGATATCTTGGAGAGCAATACACTTGATGGCTGTTTTGGTTCCTCTCAGACAGCAACTACAACACTATCAGAATGGGAAATCAAAATGTTTCTTAATGGCTTCTTTTAAAAATTTAGCATAAAAAAAATCGGTTAAGAAAAATTATTCTTAACCGATGATTCAAGGGGGGAATTAAAACTTGTTAGAAAGCCTTTAAGGAAGCTCTTAACATCCAAGACATTTGTTCGTGAACCTGCATAATTCCAGTGATGAAATCTGCCGTACCTTCATCATTGTGTGCTTCGGTATTATCTCCTATACTTTTCCTGATAAATTTTATGATGGTAGAATGATCTTCCAGTAAGGCATCCATCAAGCTGGTGCTATCGGTCTTTTTAGGTGCCTCGTCCTTTAAATGCGATAGTTTTAAAAACTCCCCTAGTGTACCAGGTGAATAGAACCCCAGCATTCTTATTCTCTCTGCCACCTCATCTACTATGGTCTCAATTTTGTTGTATTCCTCCTCAAAAAACACGTGTTTCGTATGGAAATCGATTCCCTCTACGTTCCAATGCGCGTTTCTCAGTTTAGTGTACAGCAAATATTCATCTGCTAAAAGTTTCCGTAACATCTCCACTACGGCCTTCCTATTATCTTTAGTTATTCCAATGGTTGTTTGTGTAGAATCCATGATTATATATATTTTTAGTTCCTACCCCAAGTTAAGCCTGGTGATTTAATAAAATTGCTTGAAACGATTCTTTCATTGCTCTAAATCCTATTTCAGGTAAAACGCAGCCCAAAATAGGTTGGTGTTAAGGCGATTGTAGCCGTATTGAATTTTGTGACGAGATTAGTTTTAGGGTATCTAAGTTGCAAATCAGGAGTTTTACTCTCCAGAATCTTCCTCAATTTTCTTAATTGCCACAGTGTCGGCCCCCAAGTAACTTGCTATTTTAGATGGAGTTTTTATCAAGATCCAGGTAGCACCAAACATAAGGATGGGATGCGCCAACGTAATAGGATTTTTATCAAGGATCTTTAGACAATCCTCCCACCCTAGATCAACTTGATCAGTTCCATACTCGGCAATAAAATCTGGGTGTTTCATATTTATGAGATCACATATCCTAATCCCCAAATGATCCGCGATCTGAGCCCATTGAGTACCAGTGACCTTTGTTTTAGCTATATCTATCGCCAGAAGTTTTTTGTCGGAAGTAGTTGCATAGGCATATGTTTGCTTCCCTATGGAAGTCCCCGAATGATAATAGAGCGTTAATTTTCTTTCGTCTTTCACAATTTCTTCCATATTATTTTTATTTATAAGGTAATTCAACAAAACATATATGAGAGTCGTTTTTCATTCTATTATTGCCCCAATTGAGATTGAGATCAAACAACACTTCAGTCTTGCTTTCCATTTCCTGTAAGGGTACTTAGCACCCCTTCCTTTACATTGAGCCATAAATAGTTAAAAAATGACTTGCTGACATCTCGTTCTGCTTCAATACTGCCATATCTATAGCCATTTAGATCCGCTTGCGAACCGTCATTGGTAAATATATTACCAAGGAGGGTCAGTAACTTATTTACACCTCCTCTATTTTTTTGCAATATTACAAATCCGAAGTCTTGATATTTCATTTTCATATCCCCAATAGAACTCACCTTATCTCCACTAAAGGTGAAAAACAGCTCCTTTATGTCTCCATTGGCCTCTGCCCTTAGGTTGGATATTAAAAATGGATTGATGCTTTTCGAATTAAAATCGCGTAGCTCCCCAGACACCAGAAAAGCATCGTTCTCCATTTGCGGATCAAAATTCCAGTTTAATATAAGGGGAGCCTTGCCCATTAATAAAGCATTAATCTCAATTGTTGTACCATCACCTTTTACAGTAGTTTTGGTATTTGAAATTCTCTTTAAGTCTGCATCCAAGTCCGAAAATATAATTTCGCCTGGCACAATTCCTTGCGTCACCAATTCGGCATAAGAAATATAACCCCTATTAATTTTTAATTCAGCAACATCTAATTCCAATGGCATTTCCCGGAGCATCTGACTATATAGTTTTTTTGGATCAAAATCATCAGGTACCAATTTATCCCTATATATTCTCAAGCTTGGATCAGAAAAGATTCCTTTATCTATGTTTAGAAAAAATCGGCCTTCATCATATCCGAAGTCCAACTGAGAAATTAGCACTTCCGGGATTTTTAGATCGATGTGGTCTCGTTCTTTAATCAAAATCCTAGATAATTCCCTTTTATTATATTTAGAGGTAAGAGTTATATTTTTAAAAACAGCCTCCTTTTGCACCAGATCTACCTCAGCGACCTTAAGCACCTCATAGGGCCCAAGATCCACAAATAAGTCATGTGAATTAAAAGTAAGGGCTTCATAGGTAAAGGGAATTTTATTCTTTAAGGTTTCAGTACTGATGCCAACTTGACTTAAGGATAGATTGAAGGAATCTATCTTCAATTTCACACTATCTGGTTTTTGTTGCATTAGGATGTATTCCCCATCGGCAATATTGAAATTAGCTATTGATATATCACGACCTACTTCCTCCGTTTTAGCAGCATTTTTAGGGGAAAGCAGGTCATCAGGAAAATGCATTATAACAGGTTCTAAAAGTTCTACATTTCTAAAGCTAACGGTATTATTAAATAGCAGGTTGCCGTATCCTAGGCCCTTAAAGTTTAAGGCCTCCATTATAGCAGAAGTATGCCTTAACAAGGTATCAGGATTATAAAAGTCTAGCCGTACCTCTTTTAAACGAATGGATCCAGAAAGGACATTAACGGTTAACCCTTCGTAATCCAAATGGATATGCTTAGGCACCTTTTTACTTAAAAAATTGGCCACTCTAGATTTTGCCATGAGTTGCGCTACCATCACCAAACCAATAAAAAGAGAGATGAGGATGAAAATAATTCTAACTGCTTTTTTACGCGACATGGACAACTATCTTTTTAAATCTTGATCCAAAAGGATTTTAAAGAATTCTCGATAAGATTCACAATTTAAAACAAAAGTTATAACTATAAAGAAAATATATTTGACCTATTTGAACCCACTACTATTAGGGTTAGTATTTAATTGGATTAAGGTCAATTCTCCATCCATTTTTAATAATTTTGTATTTTAATTAAGGAACCATCCCAAGTAAAATACGTGGTTCGCTAACACTATTAAAAAACTAACAACTAATATGAAAAAATTACTAGGTCTAGTTACTATTGCACTTCTTATGACAGTAAGCGCACATTCACAGTCGATCTCCAAAAATGCCCTAGGGGTACGGTTAGGGGATAATGATGGATTTGGTGGGGAAATTTCCTACCAACGTTATTTACATGAAAACAACAGATTGGAATTTGACCTTGGATGGAGAAATTCCCATAATGTTGATGCTTTTAAACTGGTTGGACTTTACCAATGGGTAATGCCCATAGACGGTGGTTTTCATTGGTATGTAGGTGCCGGAGCAGGATTAGGTCAATTTGAGAAAAAAGATTCAGATGGCACCTTCGCCTTGATTGCAGGAGACATTGGTATTGAATATGATTTTGATTTCCCACTATTATTATCCTTAGACATTAGACCCGAGTTTGGGTTTAATGACAAGTATTCGGATGATCTGGATATGGATATTGCCTTAGGAGTGCGGTTTCAGTTCTAAACTGATCCAGCTTATAGCATATCAAACAATATAGTATTCAAGGTATTGGGAAATTGAATTTCCCAATACCTTTTTTTATTGTAGGCATTCTTTCACTGCCCTAACACTTCCAATGCCAACCACGACATTAATCCGCCTCCTGTTTCCAGAGCGGTTTCATCTATATTAAAAGTAGCCGTATGCAATCCCGATGAAATTCTCTTCTCCGTATTCCCCACCCCTAACAGGTAAAAACAAGCGGGATTATTCAGGGTATAATAGGCGAAATCCTCCGCCGCCATCCACAAATCTAAATCCACCACATTTTCGGTCCCCAAAAAGTTAGCTGCACTATTTTTCATGGAGTTGCTTAACTCTATCTCATTATTAAGGTGTGGGTATCCCTTGGGAATATCTACTAGGCATTCCCCGCCCATCCCTTCGGCAATAGCTTTTGCCAATTTTGTAAGTTTTGCAATAGCTTCACTCCTCCATTCCTCATCAAAGGTGCGGAACGTCCCCTCAATACTCACCTTATCCGGAATTATATTATTGGCTCCATCCCCAATTATTCGTCCAAAAGATAGCACACTTGGTGTTTTTGGGGATGCCATTCTGCTCACCAATTGTTGGGAAGCTACAATAATATGGGAGGCAATAAGTATTGGATCTATACATTCTTCAGGTACTGCCGCATGTCCGCCCTTTCCAATAACCGTTAAATACACCTCATCCATACTGGCCATAAATTGCCCCGCTCTAAAGCCTACCTTCCCCGCTGGCAGTTTGGGCATCACATGTTGTCCCAAATGGGGAACTGTCCCTATATCCTGATAGACTTTCTCCTTCATAACCAAGGTGGCACCACCTGGCATTACCTCTTCCCCTGGTTGAAACAATAATTTTACAGTCCCAGAAAATTCGCTCTTCAACAGAAATAGAATTTTGGCTGTTAGCAAAAGGGAACTCATATGTACGTCGTGCCCACAGGCATGCATTACACCATCAGTATTGGAGGTGTATTCCAATACGTTTTCCTCTTGTATGGGGAGAGCGTCCATATCTGCTCTCAGCAAAACTGTTTTTCCCTTTTCGCTTCCTGTAATTGTCGCTAATAAGCCAGTTTCTGCGACTGTTATAATGTCGGAAACTCCAATTTTAAAGAGTTCTTTCCTTATAAAAATAGAGGTATTGAACTCCTTAAAAGAAAGCTCAGGATGTTGATGAAGATGCCTTCTTACATCAACATATTCTGCTGCGTATTGTTTTGCCAATTGTTTAATCCTATCCCTTAAATACATTCTTTTACCTTTAAGTTCTTTTAATTTTATAAATTGATGTTATCCCTTCCAAGCACTTTGTTTCATCGCACCATCTATTCACCATACACTAGCTACTTTCCCTTGGTAGGAGAAGGGGTACTTTGCTCTCTTTTCGGGGAAAAGGACGGAAGGGAACTAGAATTCTAGCCAATTTAATCGTTTAAGATATAATAATTAAATTTAGGACTTTTCCACTTTTGATACGTACCAGGTAGATCAGCTACCATAAAAACTTCCAGACCGGGAATTTTATTTTGTAGTTTTTTACCGTTTTCCACCCCGATCACACTTAGGGCAGAAGCATAGGCATCGGCCATAGTTCCATTAGGAGCAATAGTGGTAACTTGGATATTATTGCTTAAAGCCCTACCCGTTTTTGGATCTACAATATGGGAATATCGTTTCCCGTCCATTATAAAATATTGGTATAAATCTCCCGAAGTGGCCACTGCCTGATTCTTAAGGTTGAGCTTGGTAAAAACCTCGGCTCCATTTAAGTCGTAATAGCTAAATCCCAATACCCAGTATTCTTTATCTGGTGGGGCACCGCTTACTGTTACATCTCCTCCCATATCCACCAAGGCCGATTTAACCCCCAATTCTTTCAATAGCACTATAGCCTTATCCGCAGTATATCCTTTGCCAATACCTCCTAAATCCAATTGCATACCCGAATCCTTTAGTCTTACGACATCATCTTCGAAAAATTCAATTTTGCCAAACCCGGTTTTTTTCTTAGCCAATTGAATCTCTTGGTCCGTAGGCAACGTTCCCTTTTTTCTAGCGTTTTTCCAAAGTGCAATTACAGGCCCCATGCTTACATCAAAAGCACCATCTGTTTTTTCACTAACGCCCACGGATAGCTTTAATATTTGGAATAGATCCTTGCTCACCTTCACCTTCGAATTTACCGTTTCACATAGCCTATTTAACTCACTTTGTGGCAAATAATCACTTAAGACAGCATTTAAATCATCTATTCTTTTAAAGACCAATTTGGCCACCGTATCGGCATCAGCACTATCGGGGGCATAAAACACCAGCCTTATTTGCGTCCCCATCTGTTGATGGTTAAACGAATACTTTTTTTGGGCCGTTAATACTAAAGGGAAAACAAAAAGATATAATAAAACCGAGAAAACTTTTATTCTGTTCATAATCAGCACTTACAAATGGACCCCTACTCTTTCACCTCCTCAATGGAGTCCTTTTCCGCAAATATAGTTATTAGCTCCGGATCAATCCCCCGGTCTATACGCACATTGGGTAAAGCATCTTTTAATGAACTATTTTTTGTCTCGGATAAGGGAGTGTCCCATAAATATAAGCTGTGTAAATGATTATAATTCTTAAGAATTGGCAAACTAGCCTCAGTAATTTTTGTGGCATATGCCTTTAGCACCAAAAGGTTTGAAAGCGCACCCAACTTTGCAAATTCACGGTCGGTTATATTTGTCCTATCCAATTCCAGCCATTCCAGATTAGTGCACATACCAACAATTTCCATTTCCTTTTCGCCCAAAGGAAGCCCGCTTAAATCTAACTCCACAATATTACTTGTCACTCTTTTAAGTGACAATATCAAATTCGGATCATATTTCGGAGGAGAAAAAATAGAAACACTAAGGGCCTGCGAATTGCCAGCAATCCTTTTTACAGTTCTATAATCCCCGTTTAAATTTTGCAAGGTACTATCCGCTACTATGGGGAAGGATTTCCATTTATCCATCTTTTCTGGTGCCATCATCTCCTTAACCAAGTCTTGCAGGGGTTCGTCATTATCCAAATGATTCAATCTTAGGGTATCCGATGCGCCCAAGGCAATCCAACGCTCCATTATCTGAATTTCATTTTCGGATAAGGGTTTCTTTCCCTCTGGCGGCATATGGTCTTCACTTTTTAGGGGCAATCGCAATCGCTTCACCAGTTCGCTATTAGCTGGTTCTCCGCGTACAATGGCTGGACCGTTTTCCCCTCCCACCAAGAGCTCAGCAATTCCGGTCATTAGAAGTTCCCCTTTTTTCTTGTTCGGATTATGGCAACCGATACAGTTAATATCCAGCACCCGATGCACGATATCTTTGTATAGCAATGGGTTGTCCGGTATCTCCCCCAACTTTGTGTTCTGAGGAAGTGCTAGAAAATCCTCTCCATGGGTTATCATTCCTCCGTAATGCCCAGTAAAACCTATCAGAATAATCAATATAACCTGAATAGACTTTACTAAATATACTTGCTGTAGGTAGTTAACACTCACCCAATACCAAACCGCGGCCAAAACTGCGACCCCGGCACCCATCCATTGATGCCAAAAGATCAAATCTCCTTTCGGATCAACCTCGGCACCCAGAAAGAACCCAGTAATGGCGGTAACCAAAGCTGAAAAGGTAGCAATGGCGAGCAAAAGATCGGGTACTTTATTCTTGAAAAGTCCGATCAACGCCGCCATCAATAACAATACTATAGGAAAATGAAGGACCAATGGATGTAAACGCCCTAACCAGGCTACTAGGTTTGGCAGCGCAATAAAGGATTCGAAAATTAAAAGAAAAATTAGAAATACGGTAAGGCCTAAGATGACTTGACTTACCCATTTGGGACTACTTCCTTTTGCCATAACTTAGGTTAAGATATCTTTTACCACATTACCAGCAACATCTGTCAGCCTGAACCGGCGTCCCTGGTACTTATAGATCAATTGTTCATGGTCTAGCCCCATATTGTGCATTATTGTAGCATGGAAATCGTTTATATGGACCGGATTTTTGATGATGTTGTAACCAAATTCATCTGTTTCCCCATAGGTAATCCCGGGTTTTATGCCTCCTCCGGCCATCCAAATACTAAAGGCCCTAGGATGGTGGTCCCGCCCGTAGGTCTTTGGATCAAAATTCCCCTGGCAATAATTAGTCCGACCAAATTCCCCGCCCCAGATCACTAGGGTATCCTCTAACATTCCACGTTGCTTTAGATCCAGAACCAAGGCTGCTGAAGCTTTGTCCACATCCTTGGCCTGCCCTGCCATCTCATTGGGCAGATTGCCATGTTGGTCCCATCCCTGATGATACAATTGTATAAAGCGCACCCCGCTTTCTGCCAATCTTCTGGCTTGTAGACAATTGGCTGCGTAGGTCCCCGGGACCTGGGAATCTTCCCCGTATAGCTGTATAATAGATTCCGGTTCCTTTTTAATATCCATTACATCTGGTACGGACATTTGCATGCGGTAGGCCATTTCGTATTGTGCAATTCTCGACTCAATCTCGTCGTCTCCTGTTTCCACATGATGTATCTTGTTTAAGGAGGATACATGGTCTAATAAATGTCTTTTATCAGAACGGGAAATACCGTCCGGATCATTCAAGTACAATACTGGGTTATTCCCCGAACGCAACAGTACTCCTTGGTGCTTGGAATCTAGAAATCCGCTGGACCATAATTTGGAATACAAGCCCTGACTGTTCCCCTTGCCCCTAGATGTCAGCACTACAAAAGAAGGTAAATTCTGATTTTCGCTCCCTAATCCATAGCTAAGCCAAGATCCCATACTGGGCCTTCCTGATTGTTGATTTCCTGTTTGAAAAAAGGTTATGGCCGGATCGTGGTTAATGGCTTCGGTATGCATACCCCGTACAATACAGATGTCATCGGCGATTTTACCAATATGGGGAAAAAGATCGCTTATCCATGCCCCACTTTTACCGTATTGTTTAAAATCTACCGCTGAGGGCATTAAGGGGAATTTGGACTGCCCCGAGGTCATTCCCGTCAGCCGCTGCCCATTCCTTATGGAATCTGGGAGGTCCTCCCCCATCCTTTTGGCCAACATAGGCTTATAATCGAAGGATTCCAATTGGGAGGGGCCACCGGCCTGAAATAAATAAATGACCCTTTTTGCTTTTGGAGCAAAATGTGGAATTCCTAAGGGCTGGCTTGCCAATTGGCCAGCTTGCCCTTTAAAGAGGTCTGGGATCAATAACGACCCCAATGCCAAAGACCCTATCCCCACACTCAACTGCGAGAAAAAATGTCTTCGGTTTACCTTTAGAGGGTTTTCTGGGCTATCTTTATCTTTATCCTTTTCCATAATCGTTATTCTTTGGTAATGGTTTCGTCCAGATTATAAATTACTTGCGCTGTAAGCATTAACGCAGCCGTTCTTACCGGATCGGTATCTATTTGCTTATATTTTCCTTGCGTCAATAATTTCTCCGCATCCCCCTTCTTATTTGAAAAT
Source organism: Arenibacter antarcticus (assembly GCF_041320605.1). Lineage (NCBI taxonomy): Bacteria > Pseudomonadati > Bacteroidota > Flavobacteriia > Flavobacteriales > Flavobacteriaceae > Arenibacter > Arenibacter antarcticus. The sequence continues at coordinate 2,173,753 of NZ_CP166679.1, read as the reverse complement.
AGGTCTAAAGCATCTTCAAAGTAAGACTCTAGCACCGCCAGCTCTTCCTTATTGGGCTCTCGGATCAAGATACGCTGGAAAATAGAAGTCACTGGATTTTTAGACCCCGCATTTTCGGCAAGGGTTTTTTGGGCCAACACTCTGGCCGCCTCCAGCATTTGAACATCATTTTGAAGGGCCAGTGCTTGTAATGGGGTATTTGTTTTTTGCCGCCTCACCTCACAGAGATCTCGAGTAGGGGCGTCAAAGATCGACATACTGGCTGGAGGCATGGTCCGTTTCCAAAAGGTATATAACGACCGCCGGTACAAACTCTCCCCTTCGTCCTCCACATAGGAGGTTAAGGTACCCCTGTTGCCTCCCGCATTGGTCTCTTCCCATAAACCCGCGGGCTGGTAGGGCTTTACACTTGGGCCACCCAATTCGGCGTTTAAAAGTCCACTAGTTGCCAACATATAATCCCTGATCATTTCTCCGCTCATCCTAAAGCGTTCTGCCCTCGCTAATAATAGGTTTTCGGGATCGGCCTTTTTTAATTCGTCCGTAGCAATGGAACTTTGTTGATAAGTAGCGGAAAGCATAATTTTTTTTAGCAAGTATTTTATGTCCCAACCATGGTCCATAAAATCGCGGGACAACCAATCCAATAATTGTGGATGGGTGGGTAAACTGCCCTGAACCCCAAAATCTTCAGAAGTAACCACAAGGCCCTTTCCAAATAGCATGCCCCACAGTCTATTGACAAACACCCTTGCGGTCAGAGGGTTATCCGTATCGGTCACCCATTTCGCCAATCCCAATCTATTCTTAGGAAGATCTTCTGAAAAGGGAAAAATGTCCTTAGGGGTGTCCGGTAATACCTTTTCACCAAGATCGTAATATTCTCCACGGTTAAAGACAAACGTCTCCCTAGGCATAGAATCGTTCATGACCATTACCTTAACATCCTCCTCCTTCTTTTTATTTATAAAGGATAAGACTCCATTGGCTTCCTCATCCGTGATTACCATAAATGGGGCATCGGCAAAATATTTTTGGTTCGCGGCCTGCACGGCATCCATTTGCAATCCTTTCTCCGCTACATTGTTGAAGAAGGAATACATCTCAAAATACTCGCGCTGCGACAGGGCATCGTACTTGTGGTCATGGCATTTGGCACATTCCAAGGTAAGCCCCAAGATTCCCTTACCCAAGGTATTTGTACGGTCTACCACGTAGTACGATTGATATTCCTCTTGAATAACACCGCCTTCCTGCGTAATAGGATGGTTTCTATTAAAGCCCGTAGCTAATATTTGATCCTTGCTGGCATTAGGCAAAAGATCACCCGCCAATTGCTCTATTAAAAATTCATCGTACGCCAAGTTATTATTAAATGCGTGGATAACCCAATCGCGCCACGGCCACATACTCCTATAACTATCGTCCTGGTAACCATGGGAATCCGCATACCTTGCAACATCCAACCAGACTTGGGTCATGCGTTCCCCATAGCTAGGGGAGGCAAGAAATTCATCTATGGCCTGGTCAAATACAAAATCTTGACCCTCGGAAAGGTATTTCTCCATCTGCTCCATATTCGGGGGCAAACCTGTTATATCCAAACTCATCCTTCTTATCAGGGTTTCGTTGGCTGTCTTTTTAGAAGGAGACAGATCGTGTTCTTCCAATTTTTCCAAAACAAAATAATCTATTTCGTTCTGGACCCAATCGGTTTCTTCAATTTTTGGCAATTCCGCTTTTCGAGGCGGGATATAGGCCCAATGCTTATCAAATTTAGCCCCTTGCTCTATCCATTTTTTTAAAAGTTTCTTCTCGTGGAAATTTAATTTTAATTGAGAGTCCGAAGGTGGCATAACTTGCTTTGGATCATCGGAAATCACATGTTGGTAAAGCATGCTCTTGTTGGGCTTCCCCTTCACAATGGCGTATTTCCCTGGATTTTCCGGCAATTCCTCAAAAGCGTTTGTTTCTAGATCTAACCGAAGGCCAGCCTTTCGTTTATTGGCATCGGGGCCATGGCAGGTATAGCAATTATCTGATAAAATTGGCTTAATATGAAAATTATAATCTACCAGTTCTGGCATTTTTTGATGTACATATTCATCATCCGAGGCTCTAAAAAACCCGGATTGGAATGCAAAGACCAACGCCATTAGCCCTAAAAGGATAAAAAAGATACTAAGTTTTTGTTTCATGTATACGATATTACTTAGACTACATAAAAGTTAGCTCAAAAAATCCAAAGTCTCCTTCATCCAATTATATTTAACAGCTTTTCGCAAAGGATCACGATTAAAATACTCGAAGCAAACGTAAAAGATATTAAAATTTACAACGTATAACAACCTAGCCACCTTTAATTCATAATTTTAGGAGCAAATATATTTTTCACGACAAATTCCTAAACCTATAAATTACACCTCCATATTCAATAATTTTAGGGTTTTCCCAAATACAGTACTGTGGCTTTTAGGAACAAAATTGAGCCCCCTAATACTCCGTAGACAAAATCAATTACCTCACAAATGGGTATACATGGATTGTACAGCACCATTACTGGATATCACAGAGAAAAAGTAGGGAATCTATAGTTATCGAAGCCCATTCTAAAACTGAGCCATGACCCAAAAGTGAGGCAGCCCGACTGTTGACTTCCAGTAGAAAAAAAAGGTATTGCCAAGTTATGGATTATAGCATCTGTATGCATTCACACACTAAAGAGCAGACCATCAGAAATTTACAAAAGTATCGTATGACTTCGCCATGCCAAGAAATTAAAGTAGAGGCGGCAATTGGGAAAGATGTGTGACCCGCGCTCATCTTGGCAAGGTAATATAAGGCCGAAGGGGATTACCAAGCATCCCCATCAGTTCCGCTTACAGAACACCATATTCAATTAAGTCAACATATTGACTACAACTATTACTGGAATATTAAAATTTCCAGAAATTGTACTTAATCCTATATTAAAGGGAAAATATAGGAATAAGTTTTCTATTCCTTTACAAAAACCAGATCATATTTTACCGTAACCGTATCCCCTACCACTATTTGACCAAACATGGCCGTTGGGGCTTTCATTCCATAATCCTGCAAGGTGATTTTATATTCCCCCTGGATGCGATGGCCTTTGTCCATTGCTGTGATTTTGGAGGGGAGGCCAACCACTTGTTCCACTCCAGCAATAGTTAATCCACCATTAATCGCAACACTACTATTCTCCGTAATGTCTTTAAAGTTAAAAGAAATTTCGGGATGTTGTTCCGATTTAAGGGCACCGTGCATTTTCTTATCCATAGCAGCACCACGTTCACTCTTTATGTTAGACACGGGAACCTTAAGCGCCAAGTTCACAATTTTTTTACCGTAGGACATTGACCCTTGCATACCACTGGCCGCAACGGTCCAGTCGTGCATTGTAGAAGTTCCACTAATGGTTAGAACACTTTCTTCGGACAGCTTGTAGCTATCTTGGGAATAACCGATTAAGACAACGAACAATAAGGATAATAAGGATAATTTATTTCTCATACCAGTAATTTAAATTTTATAATTGGCCCTTGTAAAGGACTACTCATCCAATACGGTTTGCCAAAACTGTACTTGTTCTTCCTTGCTAGGTTGTACTTTGGGACTTACCAATCTAAATCCTATAAAATTGGAATCGGTATTCCACCAAAAGCTTTTTGGAATCTGTGGATCTCTTTTTTGCAATTTCAAACTAGATGCAACTCTAGCTGATGACCTTAAATCATCGGCATCATCATCCCAAGAACCACCTCTGATCACTCTGGGATGGATTACCGTAGGTTTTACCCATGGATTTTTGGATTCTGTAATGGCATAAGCATCTTCCTTATACTCATCCAAGGTCCATTCCGATACATTTCCGTGTATATCGTATAGCCCCCATGGATTAGGTAGTTTGGTACCTACCTTGGCATAATGGTTGTCGGCATTTTTATAATATACGGCATAATCATCAATTTTTGAAACGTCATCACCAAAAGAATAGGCAGTTTCTGTCCCCGCTTTAGCAGCATATTCCCATTCCGCTTCTGTAGGTAATCTATAAAATTTTCCAGTAACAGAGCTCAACCACTTACAAAACACTAATGCTGAATAGGCTGACATGCTTATCGCCGGATATTGGCTTTTTCCCATCCCATAAGACGGATCTTCATAAGGGGGACTAGGTCTTGTAATAGCATCTATAGCATTCAATTTATCTGCTTCCAAATCTTGAAACAAGTTTTGGTTTTGCTTAAAAAATAGCTCGAAAATCTCCCATGTAACTTCATATTTTCCCATATAAAAGGCATCGAGTTCTACCTTTTTCCTAGGTCCCTCATCCGCCTTTCTATTGGCTTCTGACTCGGGGCTTCCCATCAAAAAGCTTCCTTCCGGTATCAAAACCATATCAAAAGCTACCTCTGTGGTAGGAATATTTTCAATATAAGACGCCTTTACTACTTTTTTCTCTACGTTTCCCACGATGGCAGGAGCGGTAGATTTACAGGACCCCAAGGCAACTAACACCATGACTGGCAAGAAAATTTGATATAGGGTTGTTGGGAATTTTGAAAACGAAATATAGTGCATCGTAAGTGTTTAAATTTATTTCGTAAAAATATTACTAATTTTCCAATAAGGCGAACCTCCTAGACAAAATTACGTGGCACATCGCTATAAATTCTATGGTTTCAGAAGCATAATCCCACATAAAATTTCGTAATATTGAGTATAATCAATATCATCCGCTATGAAATTTAAAATATGGAGCCTAATGCTAATAGGCCTATTTGTCTGTACTTATAGTTCGTACGGCCAAATGAAGAAGGTGGCCACTGTAGAGGGTATTACCGAATATCAAATGGAAAATGGACTTAAAGTGTTACTATTTCCAGACAACTCTGCCCAGACTATTACCGTAAATATTACGTATCTGGTGGGATCCAGACATGAAGGTTATGGGGAAAAGGGAATGGCTCATTTATTGGAACACATGGTCTTTAAAGGCACCCCTAACCATCCAGACATCCCAAAAGAGTTAAGCGCTCATGGCGCAAGACCTAATGGCACTACTTGGTACGACCGTACCAATTATTTTGAAACCTTCAATGCCACAGAAGAAAATCTAGATTGGGCCTTAGATCTAGAAGCAGACAGAATGGTAAATTCCTATATCGCTAAAAAGGATTTAGAAAGCGAATTTAGTGTAGTGCGGAACGAATTTGAAAGCGGGGAAAACAATCCCTCAAGGGTGCTTATGCAAAAGGTGATCAACGCAGCTTATCTATGGCATAACTACGGCAATAGCACGATTGGAAACAGGTCTGACATTGAACGTGTTCCCATTGAAAACCTGAAGGCTTTTTACAAAAAATTCTACCGCCCGGACAATGCAATTCTTATGGTCACTGGTAAGTTCGACGAAAGTAAAACATTAGCCTTGATAAATAAAAAGTTTGGTGAAATTGAAAAACCTGTTTCTCCATTAAGGGATTCGTATACCGTAGAGCCCGCACAAGATGGAGAAAAAACAGTCCAACTTAATCGTGTTGGAGAATTGCAGATCGTCTCGACTATGTACCATACTCCAGCTGGTTCCCATGAGGATTATGCCGCTGTATCCTTAATAGAAAATGCCTTGACGGATGAACCTTCAGGCAGACTCTACAAGGCATTGATTGAAACGAACAAGGCCTCTTCCGTTTGGTCTTTTTCACCTTTTACCAAAGAGCCAGGTTTTTTATATATAAATGTCGATGTGCCCTCGGATAAAAATGCAGACGAAGCTGAAAAAGTACTTAAGGAAACTTTGGACGCTATAAAAACGACGCCTCTAACCCAAGAAGAATTAGAACGCGCCAAAGCCAATCTTTTAAAACAAACCGATCAAATCTTTAGAAATTCGTCCTATTTAGGTACCTACATGAGCGAATTTATCGGTGCAGGTGATTGGCGACTGGCATTTATACAACGTGATAGAATTGAAAACACTAGCCTAGAAAAGATAAATGAGATCGCCAAAAAATATTTAATTACCACCAATAGAACCATTGGTAGATTTATACCTACCAAGGAGCCTGAACGAGTAGAGATAGAACACACTCAAAATCTAGATGCTCTGGTAGCCGAATATAAAGGCAAGGAAGATATGGGCACAGGGGAAGCATTCGATGTTTCCTATGATGCCATTCAATCCAGATTGGATATGGGCCAGCTTTCTAATGGTATTGAATATGGGATTATCGAAAAAGGCAATCGAGGCAAAACAGTCAGGGTTAGTTTTAGTACTAGAAATGGCAACGTGAAATCATTATCCAACAAAGGTGTTGTTCCGTCCTTTACTGCAAGCATGCTAGACAAGGGCACCCTCTCCAAAAAAAGACAGCAGATAGAGGACGAATTGAGCAGATTAAAATCTTCAGTATCATTTAGAGCCAGTAATGGAAATGTTTATGCCAATGTAGTTTCGACCGAGGAGAACCTCATGTCCACTTTGGCTTTAATGACCGAAATGTTAAAAACTCCATCTTTTGAGGCTACGGAGTTAGAAAAATTAAAAACCGAAACCTTGGCTTATTTAGAAAGCAATAAGACTGAACCTCAATATTTGGCTTCCAAAAGATTATCACAGTTAAACAACCATTATCCTAAGGGGCATCCATTATATGCCATGACCGTTACCGAAGAAGAGGCAGCCATACGTGCTATATCGACAGAGGACCTTAAGGCATTTCACAAATCCTTTTACGGATTGGGCAGGTCTATTATGGTTGGTATTGGGGATATGCCGTCTCCAGAGGTCATATCTTTTATGGAGGGGGAATTTGCTAATTACAAGAGCAAATATCCGTATGAGAGGCTTAAAGACCCTTATTCGGATTCCCAACCCATCAACGAAGATATCCTTACTCCAGACAAAAAAAATGCCATGACGCTTGGAAACTTGAACATTAAAATTAGTCAGGACGATGAGGATTATGCTGCATTAAATATAGCGGCTACCATTTTGGGTGGTGGTTTTCTAAATTCAAGGATTGCAGAAAGGTTGCGACAGAAAGATGGGGTGAGTTATGGTGCAGGTGCCGGATTCCAAGCCGATTACAATGCCGATGACCAAAATTCGTCGCTGTATCTATATGCCATTTACGCACCTGAAAACTACAGCAAGGTACAACAGGGGTTTTCAGAAGAATTAGATCGTTTTATAAAAGATGGTATTACGGAGGACGAATTGAAAGATGCCGTCAATGGATGGATCCAGGAGGAGAACGTATCTCGCGCTAAAGACGGTGAATTGGCCAACCTAATCAATAATAACATTTTCTATGGCCGCAATATGGACTTCCAAAAGAAGCTGGAAGAGAAAGTAAAAAACCTAACCGTAACAGAGGTCAACAAAGCGATCCAAACCTACATTAATCCCTATAAGGAATGGACGGTTATAAATGCAGGAGATTATAAAAAATAAATTCAGTCAATTTAAACAGCCTATAAACGATGCTTTTAGGCTGTTTTTTAGCGGAAACATTGTTCATCCCTATTGGCCAATATCCATCGCTTCAAACCCAATAAGCGCCCCGTCATTAAAAACTGGAGAAACCGATAGTGGATTACAACAAACCTCACAATCTTCCACATAAGTCTGCCTAGTTATGGAGGGGTCCAATAACATGGATATTTCTTCCCAACAATAAGGACATTGAAAAAAGTGTTCGTACATATTTCATTTTTTTTAGTGGATTGCCTATATCGGCTGGCACAACCATTTGATTACCGCTCTACAGCTAGTCTTGGTAAAACTTAAAAACAATAAAAAATCTATTAAACTTTGGGGGTCTCATCCTCCTAACCTAAAGTTACAGATTATTACCTTAACCTAGGATCAAGCTCAAAAGCTGTGTAGTTAAAATTATCAGGTAAGTACAATAACAATAATCTACCTTTTAACACGCCTTTCAATACTTTTTTCCATCGATGAAATGCTTAGCATTCATGAATTCCATTAAAAAACAATAGATAAGCATATGAATAAAAAAGTATTCAAAAAAATCTAGGCTTATTTCTCCTTTCTTGAAATCTACGGGCTTTCCACAGCCACAGCGCCCAGGCCGCTTTCACAAAGGTGAAGATGCGCTGCCGGACGCCTTCCTTAAGCCAATGTGGAAACCCCTTGATTTACTACTAAAGGAGAAAATAGGCCGAAAACTTTTGGTAGACACCACTTGTGAGGCCATCCTTATCCGTAGAATAGGTTTAAAAAAGCTCCGAGATTCAGCTTTTTATTTTTCAAAAAGCGCGGAGTTTTTAAACCGGTTTTTTGATCTGATCTAAAAAATTCATCTGGATAAGGTGTCTTTTCTTTTGTTTCGTTTTCTTTGGACAAGCAAAGAAAATGAAAGAGAATTTGGTTGAAGGGAAAGGTATAGATTAATCGAGCTCCATAGAATAAATCCTATTAAAATCAATATTAATCATTTACATGAACACAACAATTAGTCATGATCCTTAACCTATGTCCTTGGTTTAGCAAATGGACTTTTTCGAATTATAAAAAAAGAGGATGCCAACCAGCACCCTCTCACACTAACCAACAAAATCTATTGACAAACATTAACTATTCTTCCATTTCATCCTCGAATTTTGTATCTGCCATTTTTGTCATATTCGCATTAAAATCTTTGAATTTATTTTCCCCTTTTCCCTTATCGTAATCCAAAACTAAAAATTGCCCGGAATTCATATTTTCTAAACCGTCAAAGGAATAAATATTATTGTTCTGGATCTGGAGCACTTGTAGACTTGCTAATTCACCAAACTCCTTCGGAATAGCGCCTCCCAATTCGTTATTTGCAAGCACCAGTTCCCTTAATTTCCCTAATCTTCCCATTTCCCTAGGGATAGCCCCAGTTAATTGGTTATCAAACAGTCCAAGCTGCTCTAAATTGGAGAGTTCTCCCAAGGAATAGGGAATACTGCCAGATAGATTGTTACTAGATAAATTGAGGTCCTTTAAATTACATAAATTGCCAAGACTTTCGGGGATATGTCCGGATAGGAAATTATTAAAAACGGTAAACTTCTCCAAAGCTGTCATATCCCCCAATTGGGATGGAATTTCCCCTTCCAATCTGTTCATTTCCAACTTTAAAACCTTTAATTCACTGAGATTGGAAATACTTATCGGAATTGTACCCTCTAAACTATTAAAAGCAAGATTAAGCTGTGCCAATTGCTCTAGATCCCCAAGGCTAGGCGGCAGGTTTCCTTTTAAGTTATTCCTAAAAAGGTTGATCCCTACAACATGTCCAACCTTCACAGTTATTCCGTGCCACGTTTCTACCGGAGCATGTAGGTTCCAACCCTTGTCCCAGGATTCCCCATTAGTTGCAGAATATAAGTCCAACAGTGCATTTTTTTCCCTCTCAGAAACTTGCGCATGCAAACATTGACCTAAGATGATTACGGTAAATAAAAGTAGAACTCTTTTCATGCTGATTAATATCCGTTTGTAAGAATTAGGAATTACCCTACAAACTAAGGCTTTTTATGGATAAACAGCAAAAATATTCGATAAACCGTATGAGTAACTCCCGTATTTGTTGTGAAAGCACAGAAAGTCATGGTGAAAGAACTAATCTCTTAGCACCAACCCCATATACAATTCATTGGAATACTAAATGGCCTAAAGCATTTTCACCTCTAATTCGTCCAATGCAAGGGTGAGCTTTTCCCAATCCTTCATTAGTCTTTCCAAGTCCTTTTTTTTCTTTTGATAGGAATCAAAGAAATTAGGTTTAGCAATGGCAGTATCATAATCCATTAGAAGATCGTGATCAATTGTCGCAATTTGCTTTTCTAAATTGGCAATCTCGCTTTCAGTGGAACTCAATTTATTTTTTAGTGATTTAAGCTTTTTTTGTTCTTCAAAGCTTACGTTCTCAACTTTTGATTTTTCTTTTTTTTTGCTTTGGACAGGGTCTTTTTTCTCTATAGCCCGGAAATCAGCTACTTTCCGTTCCTCTAAATAAAAATTAATATCACCTAAATATTCTTTTATCTTTCCGTCCTTAAACTCATAGACTTTATTGGTTAATCCTTGAAGGAAGTCCCTATCATGACTCACCAAAATTAGTGTCCCATCAAAATTTTGTAGTGCTCTCTTTAGAACATTTTTCGACTTAATATCCAAGTGGTTGGTAGGTTCATCCATAACCAAAACATTAAAGGGCTGCAATAACATCTTTGCTAAGGCCAAGCGGTTACGCTCCCCTCCAGAAAGCACCTTTACATATTTGTCTACCTCATCTCCCCTAAACAGAAAAGATCCTAAAATGTCCCGCACCTTACTCCTATTAGTTTCATTGGCCGCATCGAACATAGTATCCAGAATAGTTTTATTGCCATCCAAGTATTCTGCCTGATTTTGCGCAAAATATCCGATCTGCACATTATGTCCCAATTTTAAATGTCCTTTATGCGCCAGATCACCAACCAGTATTTTTGCCAAGGTAGACTTACCTTGACCGTTTTGACCAACGAAAGCGGTTTTGGTATCTCTTTCTATTAATAAGTCAATGCCCTGCAAAACATGGTTATCTCCATAGCTTTTACATAAATCTTCCATTTCCACTACTACCTTTCCAGGGGTAACTGAAATTTGAAACCTCAGGTTCATGACACTATTATCATCCTCATCCACCTCTATACGCTCCATTTTATCAAGTTTTTTGATCAAGGATTGCGCCATGGAGGCCTTGGTAGATTTTGCCCTAAACTTTTCTATCAATCGCTCTGCCTGTTGTATCTCCTTTTCCTGATTTTTTTGTGCGTTCAACTGCTGTTGCATCATCTCATTCCGCAATACCAGGTACTGGGAATAGGGTTTGTTGTAATCATAGATCCTCCCCAAAGAAATTTCTATAGTACGATTAGAGACATTATCCAGAAACATCTTATCATGGGAAACGATCATTACTGCCCCAGTATAGTTTTTCAGGAAGTTTTCTAACCAAATTATGGACTCTATATCCAAGTGGTTAGTAGGCTCATCCAGCAAAAGTACATCGTTACTTTGCAGCAGTAATTTGGCTAGTTCTATCCTCATTCGCCACCCTCCAGAAAAAGTTTCTGTCTTTTGGTCAAAATCCTCACGTTTAAATCCAAGTCCCAACAAAACCTTTTCAGTTTCACCTTCGTAATTATACCCTCCTAAAATTTCGAAATGATGGGTTACATCGTTAAGGTCTACTATAAGTTGACTATAACTTTCTGTTTCATAATCCGTACGTTCCGCCAATTGATGGTTAATCTCATCCAATTTCATCTCCAGCTCCTTGATCTCCACAAAGGCTTGGTGCGACTCCTCCATAACAGTTCTACCCTGTTCAAAATCGATGTCCTGCCGCAGGAATCCCATCTTAAGATCTTTATCGGATGCTATGGTCCCGGAATCAATGGGCATGTCTTTAGACAATATTTTCAAAAGAGTAGATTTCCCCGCCCCGTTCTTACCAATTAGTCCAACCCTGTCTCCAGAGTTTAGTCGGAAAGATATTTCTTCAAATAAATATTCGCCTCCAAAAGAAACGGAGAGGTTATGGATATTCAACATAATTTTAGACAATTTTCAGAATGAATCAATATACAATGATGTATTTTTACGTAAACTTTTGCAAATGTTAAAAAAAGGAAACAAACTCTACAGTATTTTAACAGGAACTTGTCCTAAATGCCACGAAGAAAGCATGTATATGGATAAGAACCCTTATAATATGTTAAACATTTTTAAAATGCACGACCGTTGCTCCCATTGCAACACCAAATATAAAATTGAACCCTCTTTCTTTTTTGGTGCAATGTATGTTAGCTATGGTGTAGGGATAGCCTTTGGAGTCGCTGCTTTTGTCATTTCTTTTTTATTTTTAAAAACTTCATTAATAACTACGTTTATCGCAATTACCTTGACGTTAGTTGTATTTATGCCTTTTATAATTAGGGTGTCCAGGAATATATGGATCAATCTTTTTGTGCATTACGATCCAAATGCTATCAAAACAAAGTCCTAACTTTTATTAGCGTATCGGGAAATATCCATTTCCTTTTCTATGGGTTTATTGTTCTCCACCAAATCATAAAGCTGTTGGGCTGCAGCCGGAGCTACAATAACCCCACGTGACCCAAAACCATTTAAGGCATACAAATTGGCATGTTGGGGATGTCTTCCCACTAGGGGCCTCCTATCCTGTACCGTTGGCCGAACTCCGGCCACATGATCTACCACTTCGTAGGGGCATCTAATAAAGCTATTTAACTTTTTAAGTAATTCTGTCTTGGCAGCATCAGTTGGGACATTGGTCTTATCCTCTCTATTATAGGTAGCCCCCACTCTATAAAGGTCAGTTCCCATTGGTATTATAAATACGGAAGATTTAATTACATTGGATTCTTTTAACAAGGGCGCCTTGACAGTTAACAGCTCCCCCTTGGTCCCATTCAGTGGTAAATAGTTGAAATAGGGGTTAACCCTTAACCCGAACCCAGTGGCAAAAACAATTTGTTTGGCGACAATGGATTTGTATTCTACATGGGAACTATCAATGTTAAGCTCCTCAAAATTAAAAGTTTCCGGCACTAACAACTTCTTGTCCAAAAGAGACCTCTTATAGGCATCCACCAAATTGGCAGTATCCAATCTTCCGGTGCCCAAGACCTCTCCATATCCAAACGGTGCCTCTATATGCATGTTATCATTGAATATCAGATCAGGGGATAGAAAGGGTTTTAAATTCGGCTTATCTGCCGCTTCAAACCAAAGGTTCTGTTCTTCAATAGAATTAAACCTCCTCAGCACTGGCAATTTATAAAGTAGTCTACTGTTTAACTTCAACTCCAAGTCCCGGTAGAATGGCATTGCCATTTCCAATTGTTCCTTTACATTCCATGCTAAAGTAAATCGTTTTAAAATAACTGGATTGTAAAGTCCGCCAGCTACCACGGAAGAGATTTGGGAACTATCGCTAATTGCTATAAACGATTTGTTATTTTTTTCGAGTACCTCACAAAAGGAAATACCTGCTAGCCCCATGCCAACCACTAAATAATCTACCATGGTGCAAAAGTAGACAAGGAATTTTAATTCTTGATCAAAAAGGGAAACTAAAACAGTTCCTAAACAGCAGTTCCTCTTTAATCTTCAAAAACTTGCCATGGAAATGTGGTTACTGGAAATTGACCCTCCATAATAACGCTTCCGAAGGATTAATAAACATCCTACAAAAAAAAGTGCCACATCCAAGGATGTGGCACTTTAATAGATGTATGAATTGGAATTATTCTAGGCTAATACGCCCACATGTCTTGCTCCCTGTCCCGGATAACTTCTTTTATCCGCTTAGACTCCAACAGCTGGAAAAGGGCGTTATCGGAAATGTAATCCTTGATCTCCCGATCTCCGTGCACATTGTCCTCCTTATAAATGGTAGCATTGAACCTTCTGGCATTCAACAACATATCAAATGAGATCGGCTGTGCGGAATTTCGTTGATTAAACACTTTTGCTTCGTGCAGGATCTGACGGGCACTGGGATACCAAACCCAAAATAATGGCACTTTTGCCTCGGCCAAATCCATAGACTCATCGTCTATAAAGTTAACATCAGGAGCCACTGGGGCTATCCCCAATAACCTGTATTTTAATTCTCCCTGTCTTTTGTCAAAATACCAGATGCCCTTTATTAGGTATTCTTCTAGATCTGCAGCCACAAGGTTCCTACGGTTTATATATTCTGGAGATATTGATTCGCCGGCATTATATTGCTCATAGCCAAAATCTGTAGTATCCACTTTTTGCAAAGTGGCTTCCAAATCACTAAAATTTCTTTTTTCCGTAAAATAGGAATCCACATAGATGTCCTTAAGATTTCCGTTTTTAATGTTTTTGATCAAAACATCGTACAGCGACCTTCTATCGGAACCAATGTCAATGGTATCTAAAGGATAGTACAAAGGGAAATTGACACGCTCGTCCAGATCAATTACCTCCCATACCGTTTTGGACCATAGGATATCCCTATCGTCCACATAACCATAAGGCAAAGGAGCATCATTATCCTTCATCATCTGCGCATTAGTTTTCTGTCCTATTTCCTGTGGCTTTTTCGCATTAAGGATATTTGCTTGAGCCGAAATGGATACAGGCAATAGCGTTACAGCTCCAATTAACAACACATTTTTCCAATTCATCTGTTTAAATTTATTATTTTAACAACTTAGACCTGCCTTCCAGCAGGTATAAATTACCAATGGCAGTTGGTAGGTTCAAAACCATCTGCCATGGCTAATTTCATTAAAATTATTAACTACTAGTTTGTTATCTCCACAACAACCGGAGATACTTTTTTTAGTTTATAGCCTTTGTTGTTTGTAATATAGGCTTCAATATCAAATATCTGAACTGCATCTCCACGACTAGCTCTTCTAAGAGCAGACTTCGCTCTGGCGTCCAATTTATTTCCGTTTACATCAACCGTTGGTTGTCCGGGAACTTTAAATTTAAAGCCACTTACCGCAAGGTTAAGGTCAAAATCGAAATCTTCCAACAAGGCACCTACCGTAGAGATCTCCAAGTTTTGTTTTCCCATTATTGCACTACCTGATTCTCCTCTAATAGAACCTGATGGTCTTGGGATATCCTTTATTCTAAACTCAGAAGAGGTTTTAATCATTTGACCATCTGGCAATTTACCTGAGGCCGTAATAGAAACCGTTCTTCCAGTTCCAGGGTTCATAGTATACTTACTTCCACTTTGCTTGGAAAGACCAGCAGCCGAAGCACTCACATTGTTATCAGGAATACCAGGAATGGAGATAGTGATCGGGTTTGATACCCCACGGTAAACCACGTTCATCTTATCTGCGGAAATTACCGCTGCATTAGGTTTGGTAATGGTAGCAAATGTAGAGGAAACTGGTACTTCTGTACGCTCTCCATCTTGTATAAACACCAAATTACCTGCTATCTTGTGGTCACCAGCACTTCCAGCACTAATTGTCAACCTTACTTTCCCGTCTTCAATAACGTAATCTGCACCTTCGTTTAGTTTTCTTCCATCTAAGGTAAGGTTTACTTCATTGGGTTTTGTACTAGCATCCTTACGCCCTAACACAATATTTCCAGAAAATTTTTCTCCGGCATAAAAAGCAGATTTTTCCTGCTCCAATAATGTGGTATAGTTGGTCATGGAAACTTCACTACTCAACTGCCCTTGTAACATAGCCTTTAGAGCATCCTCTTCCGTAGATTTAATATCTGCCTGTAGCGAGGTTAACTTTGTATAGGAGGCAATTAGCGGATATCCTTCAAAATTGTAGTTTAACCATTCTTGTTTGGTACCATCTCGTTTTTCTACCATTCCATTTTCGTCTCCGGTTTCAAACCTGGCTTGTACTGAAGATTTTACAGCCTCTAATTCTGTGGGCATTGCTGCAGAAATTTGTGTGCGATAGTCCACCAATTTATCCAAGAATTCTTTTCCTTCGGCACTTATCTGCCCACCCTTAAAGAAACGTTGATCCAAATAATCGGTCATATCCATTACTTGGTAATCTTTGGGATCTTTAATATTGGCCATCATTTCCTTTTTCAAGCCCTCCAAATAAGCATAATACTCCTCGGACAATTCTTTGATTTTCTTCGCATCTGCTAAAAGAGGTCCAAATTTCTCCTTGTTTTCTGACGCTTTTGTTTCAAGGCCACTTAGGAAAGCTAGGTTATTTTCCGTGGTTTTCACATTTGAAACTTCTAACTTTTCGTTCATAAGACCGAAAGCTGATAGCACTTCTTTTCCCATATTTAGGGCCAACATCGCAATGAAGATCAAATACATTAGATTGATCATCTTCTGACGTGGTGTTTCTTTTCCTCCTGCCATTTTCTAATTAGTTTTAATTATTAATTGATTTGGGTTTGGTTATAGAAAGGCAACTAATTAGTTTCTATTCATTGCGGACAACATACCTCCGTACACTCCATTTAAGGAAGAAAGGTTTGTGGCCAATGATTCCATTTGGTCTTTTAAGGCAGTGGAATTATGTACTACTTCCTCATTGATGGAAGCTTGTCTGCTTGCACTTTCCAATTGCACCTTGTAAAGGCTGTTCAAAGATTCCATTTGAGCGGCAGCTTGTACCATTTCATCAGAATACTTTCTGGTAGATTCCATAGCATCTACCGTAGGAGCGATACCTTTGGCAGCACCTTCAAAATTTTTGATACTGGATCCAAGGCTTTCCATAAGACTGGCATCTACACCGGCTTCCTTTAAAAGTTCATCTAATTTCCTAGATAATGAAGTTTCAGCATCCTTAACCTCAGCGACGGAATTTGATCTATTTGCAATTTCTGCACCATTCAATTCCGGATATACTAAAGACCAATCATATTCATCATCTACTGGTTCAAATGCACTTATAGCGAAGATCAAAGCTTCTGTAATAAGTCCGACAGCCAACAGCAATCCACCTGTTAATGGACCAAATTGCCAGTGAAGAATTTTGAATAAGGCCCCTATAATTACGATAGACGCACCTAGGCCGTAGGCCATGTTAAATAATTTTTTTGTTGATTTTGATTGTGCCATAATTTTGAATTTAATAATATTAATAATAAGTATTTGGTTTTTGGTTGATCAAGTATTAAAAATAAGTTTGGTTCTACTAATAGGTTGAATCCTCTTCACCCATGTAATCTTGTACGGTTCTAAAGCCAATATAACTACGTGCAGAATCTTGGTATTCGTAATCCCTAGTACTAACTTGTAGGAAATAAGCAACATCTTTCCAAGACCCACCTCGAATTACTTTTCTGGCATTCTGTGAAGAACCAGCATTGGGGTTCATGGTAGATACATATTCATAAGAATTTGGATCGTAACTACTATTGGTCCATTCAGACACGTTACCTGCCATGTTATAAAGATTATAATCGTTTGGTTCAAAGGATTTAGCCTCTACGGTATACAAGGCTTCATCTGCGGCATAATCTCCCCGTTGTGGTTTAAAATTCGCCATAAAACAACCTGTATCACTTATGACATAAGGACCACCCCATGGATAAGTTCCACTTTCTATGCCCCCCCTTGCAGCATACTCCCATTCTGCTTCGGTAGGCAACCTAAAGCGGTTAACAAATTGCTTGTTCCTACTTTTTTGGTCATCGTTCTTGTATTTGGTCCTCCAATTGCAGAACGCTTGAGCCTGCTGCCACGTAACCCCTACAACAGGATAGTCACTATAGGCATCATGCCAAAAATAATCATTGTGCATTGGCTCGTTATAGGAGTAGGAGAAATCCCTGATCCATACAGTCGTATCTGGATATATCTCCAGTTCTTCCTGTTTTATGTAATCTTTTCTGCTACCTTTTTTCGCTCTGGCAGCTGCCTCGATATCCATCCAGGTATACTTGTACTTTAATTTAGCAACATCTACATGACGTTGGCCATTGTACGACTCCTCCTCAGAAATATACATGGAATCGATCATGATTTCCGCGTAGTATTCATCGGGGTATTTGGAAATATCCCAAATTAATCTTGGTTTTTTATTCAATGCCCTTCCTTCGTAACCAGTTTTTCCCATTCCTGAGTAATTGTCCAGCATATATTTATCATACACAGAAGCGTTGGTGGTATCTGCATCTTTAAATGCGTATTCCCCAATTCCTCCATCTTCGGGACCCAACCCAAGTTCATCTGCTAAGATGGCCAATTTGGTCCTAGCTATCGAATCCTTTACCCATTCCACAAACTGACGATATTCGCTGTTCGTAATTTCGGTATCATCCATGTAGAACGACCTTACTGTAACGGTTTTTGCGGGAGCATTGAGAATCTTTGCCTGATCTTCCTCGCTTTTCCCCATGATAAAAGCACCACGTGGAATTAACACCATGCCATAGGGTTTTTCTGGATACCATTTATTTCCTTTAGCTCCTACAAGCTCTCCTTTTGTTTTGGACCCACAACTTGAGAGTAAAAAAACAAATGCTATAGATGACAACAATAGCTTCTTCATACGTTTGGTTAAATTTCGATTATGATTACAAATACAAACACAAGTATTATTCTCTAAAACTGCTTTTTAAATAATTTATTGTATAAAACCTTATTATACGCCAAAATTTTTCAACTTAATTAAACCCTTTTTTATAGGCCTTAAACCACCTCTCAGGAATATTTTGATCACACGCATCTAAATAATCCAATTCGGTGCATGGTAATAACGCAGGTGAATTTGTTTTAGTATGTGCCGTTAAAATTGAGGGGACCTCTACCCACCATCTTTCGCTAAGATGACTTTTATAGAAGATGAGATACTCGTTTTCCGTAGGAACAGTATACTTCGTGAAGTCATTATTATTACCATCTGGAGTTTCCTGAATCCTAAAATTAAGCCCCTCTATAAAATACCAGATCAACTGTGAAATAAGCTGAAAGGATTGATTGTTATTCTCACATTCATAAATCCCAAAGACGGATATGTTATCGCTTATCCCAGCATATCTGGCTATAGTGCATATTTCCCGTCCGGTAAACCCATTGGGGGAAAAATTATTGGGCAACCCCATTTCTCCCGCACGTATGGCACGGGCGTCTAGACTAACCAAATGCGCATTTCTCAGCACCGGTTCTGCCAAGGCAATGTTGGAAATCAATTCACCCAACCTGTAATAATCAAAAAATAAACGCTCCATGAGATCCATTTCTTCCTGGGAATTAAAATAGCTCTGGTATCCTATATTTGAAAAATTAAAAAGATTATTGGGCTTGTCGGTTATGATCTTGCTCATATAGGAGTGGGAGGAAATAAAATCCTCATCCAATCCAAAATCGAACCTACTATCTATGGCCACTAAATTGACCATATTTTTAAGTCCGTCAAAAGCCCTATAAGTTGGATAGGTGATGTCTTGGGTGGCCCCTATAACTATAGGAATTATATTCTTAGTGATCAATTCGGCCACTACCCCTTTCACTACAAAATAAGTATCCTCTACGGTATTACCAGGCTCCACATCCCCTAGATCGGCAATGGTGGTATTCCAATTCCCTTTCATTAGACTATATAACTGCAGCCTAATTCCAGAAAGATCTAAAGGTTCCGTTTTCTCCTCAAAGGCATTCCTAGCTTCATTTACTCCCAAAATCGCCACATTAACGTTGGCTAATTCGGGAAGACCATGACTTAGGGAATGTTTCAGAATATGTTTCCCCAATGTCTGGGAAGGTAATAATTCGCAATGGGCCATAACCCGTTCGTTAACGGGCATTAAAAAATCGAATGCCATATTATTTTTTAGCCTTTGGTTTGGTCTTTGTTTTTTTCTTGGGTGTTTTTTTGTCGATCAACTCTTTCGCTTGCTCCAAAGTGATCTTGGTAGCGTCCACATCTTTGGAAACCTCAACTTTTATCTTGCCCTTTAATATGTTATGCCTCCCCCATCTAGCTTTTTCAATACGGATACCTTCTTCTGGCCATTCCTGTATTAATTTATCTATTTCCTTCTGTTTTTTGGCCTCTATTATTTCCCCAATATCGGTTTCGCTAAGGCTATCGTAATCATATTTCTTGATTATATTGATAAACATCCCGTCCCATTTAATAAACGGGCCAAACCTTCCGACTCCTTTGGTAACTTCTTTATCCTCATACATGGCGATAGGGGCATCTGCTCTCTGCTTTTCCTCAATAAGTTCTACAGCCCTGTCCATATCTATTTCCATGGGATTTTCATCCTTGCCCATAGAAATGAATTTTTTTCCGAATTTAATGTACGGGCCAAATCTCCCTGCATTAGCCTCTACTTCTTCCCCTTCAAAAACTCCCAACTTTCTTGGCAATTTAAACAGGTCCATAGCCTCTTCATAACTGATACTATTTAGGGATTGATCTGGCAGTAAACTTGCAAACAAGGGTTTCTCCTCATCGTCAACGGTCCCAACTTGCACCATAGGCCCAAATCGGCCCAGCCTAACGGACACCTGTCTTCCTGTTTTGGGATCTGTACCCAAAATACGCTCTCCACTTGCCCTATCAGCATTTTCTTCCACGTGCAATACTTTTGGATGAAAATCGCTGTAAAAATTCTTCATCACCTTTTGCCAATCTTCCTCACCTGAAGCAATAAGATCAAATTCTTCCTCCACCTTGGCGGTAAAGTGATAGTCCAAAATAGATTCGAAATGACTGACCAGAAAATCCGTTACGATCACCCCAATATCAGTGGGCACCATCTTCCCTTTATCCGACCCTACATTTTCAGACAATTGCTTGGTTCCAATCTCATCAGACTTAAACAGCAGTTGCACGTATTTCCGCTCTGCTCCTTCTATACTACCTTTATCTACATAGCCCCTATTTTGTATGGTAGAGATGGTAGGTGCATAGGTAGAAGGTCTCCCTATCCCTAATTCCTCCAATTTCTTTACTAAGGATGCCTCTGTAAATCGGTATGGCGCCCTACTAAAGCGTTCAGTAGCAGTTATGTATCTGTTTTCCAATTGCTCCCCTTCCTTCATAGCTGGAAGCATCCCCTCTTGTTCTTCTGAAATATCCTCTTCATCCGTTCCCTCTAGGTAAACCTTTAAGAAACCATCAAATTTGATAACCTCTCCATTGGCTGTAAACTCTTCCTTATGGGTATTGGTTTTTATCTTTACATTGGTACGTTCCAATTGTGCATCGCTCATTTGGGATGCTAGGGTACGTTTCCATATCAGTTCGTATAATTTGGCCTGATCTCTTTCTAGGGAAGGTGACTGATTGGTCATTTCCGTAGGTCGAATGGCCTCATGGGCTTCTTGTGCGCCTTTGGACTTGCCTTTAAAATTCCTGACCTTGCTGTATTCCTCTCCGTAATTACTTATTATGGCATCCTTGGCGGCATCTATCGCTTCTGTGGATAGGTTAACACTATCGGTCCTCATATAGGTGATTAACCCAGCTTCGTATAAACGCTGTGCCACTTGCATAGTCCTAGAGACCGAAAAATACAATTTCCGCGAAGCCTCCTGTTGTAGAGTAGAAGTAGTAAACGGGGCTGCTGGAGATTTTTTTGCAGGTTTTTTATCCAAACTGGCCACTGAAAAATTGGCCCCTATATTCTGTTTTAAGAAATTTTCCGCAGCTTGCTCACTGGAATATGTCTTATTTAATTTGGCGGTAAATATACTGCCATCATGGGTCTTAAATTCTGCCGATATCCTAAATGCCGCTTCAGGGACAAAAGATTCTATATCCCTTTCCCTTTCCACGATTAATCTTACGGCAACCGATTGTACCCTACCTGCAGAGAGGCCTGGTTTTATTTTTTTCCACAATACTGGGGATAGTTCGTACCCCACCAAACGGTCCAAAACCCGTCTTGCTTGCTGTGCATTGACTAAATTGTAATTAATTTCCCTTGGATTCTCAATGGCTTTCTGGATGGCCGACTTGGTAATGGAGTTAAAAACGATTCGTTTTGTTTTATCCTTATCCAACTTTAGCTCCTCTGCCAAATGCCAAGAAATGGCCTCACCCTCTCGGTCTTCATCACTTGCCAACCAAATGGTTTCCGCTTTATTAGCTAAATCCTTTAGTTTTTTAACCAGCGCCTTTTTATCAGTATCCACAATATACTTCGGAGCAAAACCATTATCTACATCCACACCCAATTCATTGGAAGGTAAATCGGCAATATGCCCAAAACTGGAGGCTACCTTAAATTCCTTTCCTAAAAATTTCTCAATAGTCTTTGCCTTAGCAGGGGACTCTACAATCACTAAATTCTTTGCCATTAACTCGTTTTTGGTGAAGCAAAAGTAATTGATTTTTTTAATTTGATGCCATCCCAACCATATATGACGAAAATAACATCCGGCAAAAACAGGTGATTTTATTGGGGATGTCTTATAAAATTTTCAATAATTGGCGTTCCCCGAATAGGTAAATACTGGTTTACCCTCCTTGCAAATAAGTCCGGTAGGCTTTGCTACCATGGCACAGTCAGATATAATACCATTCCGTCTATTATAGTCCGCCACACCACTATTGTACTGCTCTACTTTAGCGAGAAAAAGAGTTACATCTATTTTGGTAGAATAGGCGATATAAGAATTAGGCCCCCCACAAGGTTTCGACCCAAAGGCCGTAAAACTCCAAAAATCACTGTCTTCACAAGTTTGGCTGTCGGCCATTTTCTGTATTTCCTTGTACAGGCTTTTCAACTCCGTTTCATCAAATGGCTTACTATCATCATTTGAACAGGACGGCATCGAGAAAAAAAAGAACCCCAAAATAAAAACATTTCTAAAGGCAAGAAAGCACACCATATATATTAGCTTAATTTTAAAATACTCAATAACTCTATATCACCTTCCAAGTATAAATACTGATAAATGACCCCATCACCGACCATTAAAAGATGATCTTTTAAGGGAATTACATCTAAAGTATTTATATCCTTAAAGTGATTTATTAATACTAAATTTTCTACATCGGTCTTATCGTACACCTTGAGGCCGGAGGTCCCATCACACACAAATATCATTTCATCCTTCACCCCAAGCCCATACGGACTGTCCATTGGGTAGGTTTTTAATAGGGTTGGTGATGTTATATCGGAAATATCAACAACAAAAAGTCCGCTTTCCGTGGCCCCACAAAAATTTCCGCCCCTTAGGGTAACAAAGGCGTAATCTCCGTCTACTACAACGGGGTCACAGGCGGTCCCATGCTGAAATTCAGAAACAAAGGTAGGCACGGCCGGGGTGGAGATATCATATATATACATCCCCCGCATACTACCCAAGAAGAGCTGATCGCCTCTATTAAAAATGGTCTCTATATCAAAACCGGCATAAACATCTTCCAAATCTTTGGGATTAGCAAGATCCTGAATATTAAACACGTTAATAGAATGATTGTCTACGGCGTACAAATAATCGTTTACTATTTTAAACCTGGCTAGGGATCCTCCCTGACCAGTATTAGATTGTGACTTGGTAGCATTGGCAAGTGCAAAGTCGAATTCCAGAGAAAAGCGCTGATCAACCTCCTCTATAAGCCTTCTTTCTGTTACGGTTTCCCAACCCACTACAATTTCAGCATTATAATCTATTCCCTCCCATTCAAAGATATCGACCCCCAAAGGAAAGACCACATTGTCTCGCAATACATTCTCCAATCTGATCACCATTTTAATATGTTGTATATCTGTAATATCCAACACCAACAGATCCGTAATACTATCAGCATAAAGAAAATTATCCTTAATGGAGATATCCACGTTCCTAGGTATTTTTATAAATGCAATCTTTTTTGGCGCCTTAGGATTGCTATTGTCCACCACATGCACTCCTTTAAATTGATCATTCACAAAAATATAATCCCCATAGACGTATATTTTTCCCGATTTCTCCATGGGGATGGGCGCCACTATGGAGACATCCTGCTTAAACTCGGATTTACTCATCTTGATAGGTTTGGCCACCAAGTACTCTGCGTATTGGCGATCGTCTGTATCATCGCAGGAGACAAGACCCAGCATGACCGAGACAACAATTAATACTAAAATATTTTTCATATGTAGATATTTATTGATTTTTAACGGTCCTATGTAAGTCACATATCTTCATTTGTATTCGCGACAACTATTCGGTCATGTTCATTTCACAGGTAAAGGTTTCGCTAGACTACACGTTTATAGACAGATACCAATACTTGAATAAAGTTGCGTTTACAATCTAATAAGTTTACCCACTACTGACAACTTAAAACCACTCTTTAATCCCAACTCCTTTAAAACAAAATATCCGTAGTTTTCAAATTCCATTGTTCCATAAAAGTCGCATCGTATTTTAGTTAATTTTTAACTGTCAATATGTCATATATTTCTATATAACACTATATTTGCAAACCATAAATGCTGATAGCAAATTTACCATAAAATGGAAAAGACAATAGATGAGTCCGCACAAGGAACAGCTTTATCGTTAAAAGTAAAGGAAAATAGTTCCCGAAAATTATATATAGAGAGCTATGGCTGTGCTATGAATTTTTCGGACAGTGAGATAGTGGCTTCCATATTATCTAAAGAAGGATTTAGCACCACCCAAGAATTAGAGGATGCAGATTTAGTTCTTGTAAACACGTGTTCCATTAGGGAAAAGGCAGAGCTTACCATCCGCAAGCGTTTGGAGAAATTCAATGCCGTTAAACGCCTCCGTCCCCACATGAAAGTGGGAGTTTTAGGTTGTATGGCAGAAAGATTAAAAGCTAAATTACTGGAAGAGGAAAAAATAGTAGATATGGTTGTAGGCCCAGATGCCTACAAAGACCTTCCCAACTTAATAAGGGAGGTAGATAGCGGCCGCGATGCCGTGAACGTACTCCTATCCAAAGAAGAAACCTATGGTGATATTTCTCCGGTCCGCCTAAACACCAATGGAGTGACCGCTTTTGTATCCATAACCCGTGGGTGCGACAATATGTGTACTTTCTGTGTGGTCCCCTTCACTAGAGGCAGGGAGAGAAGTAGGGACCCACAATCTATCTTGGAAGAGGTAGGAGACCTTGTCAGCAAGGGCTATAAGGAAGTAACCTTACTAGGACAAAATGTGGATAGCTACCTGTGGTACGGAGGCGGATTAAAGAAAGATTTTAAGAAAGCCTCGGAAATGCAAAAGGC
Organism: Arenibacter antarcticus; assembly: GCF_041320605.1. NCBI lineage: Bacteria > Pseudomonadati > Bacteroidota > Flavobacteriia > Flavobacteriales > Flavobacteriaceae > Arenibacter > Arenibacter antarcticus. Next base: position 2,149,011 of record NZ_CP166679.1, on the reverse strand, counting down.
CACCGCTGTTAATTTTGCCAATCTCTTGGAAATGACAGCACAGGCACATCCAAAATTACGGATCCGCTTCTCTACTTCCAACCCTCAGGACATGACCTTAGAGGTAGTTAAAGTGGTTGCAAAATACGAGAATGTCTGTAACTACATACACCTTCCCGTCCAAAGCGGCAGTAACCGAATCCTTAGGGAGATGAACAGGTTGCATACCCGTGAGGAATATTTGGAATTGGTGAAAAATATCTTGGAGATTATACCGGATTGCTCCATATCCCAAGATATGATATCTGGCTTCCCAACAGAGACCGAAGAGGACCATCAGGACACCCTATCGTTAATGAGAGAGATCAAATACGAATTTGGCTATATGTACTCGTATTCTGAAAGACCGGGAACCGCCGCGGCAAAAAATTTGGTAGACGATGTACCCGAAGAAACTAAAAAACGAAGACTTGCAGAAATCATTGCCTTACAGCGCGAACACGGTCATTACAGAAGTAAGCAAAAGATTGGAAAGACTGTAGAAGTACTGATAGAAGGAAACTCCAAGAAATCGGAGCAAGATTGGATGGGAAGGAATTCCCAAAGTTCTGTCGTAGTTTTCCCCAAGGAAAATTATAAAATTGGAGATTTTGTAAATGTTAAAATCACGGATTGCACCTCGGGAACACTATTGGGTGTACCTGTAGGTTATTCTCATAATAATTAAAAATATGGAATCGATCCAATCGACCAAACAACGATTTGAAATTATTGGCAACGATGTTAAACTAAATCGCGCCATAGAAAAAGCTATTCAAGTTGCCCCGACCGATATTTCAGTATTGGTAACTGGGGAAAGCGGAGTGGGAAAAGAGGCTATTCCTAAGATAATTCATTCCCTTTCCCATAGAAAACACGCTAAATATATAGCGGTAAACTGTGGTGCCATTCCAGAAGGCACTATAGACAGTGAGCTTTTTGGACATGAAAAGGGAGCTTTTACGGGTGCTACATCTAACAGGAGCGGTTATTTTGAAGTGGCCGATGGCGGCACCATTTTTTTGGATGAAGTGGGTGAACTGCCGTTAACTACACAAGTCCGATTGCTAAGGGTATTGGAAAATGGGGAATTCTTAAAAGTGGGCTCCTCTCAGGTACAAAAAACGGACGCAAGAATAGTTGCCGCGACCAATATCAATATGTTCGAGGCAATTAAAAAAGAAAAATTCCGGGAAGACCTCTATTATCGATTAAGTACCGTTGAAATTAATATCCCCCCACTAAGGGAGCGAAAAGACGACATTCATTTATTGTTCCGCAAATTCGCCTCCGATTTTGGTCAAAAATATAAAATGCCTACTATTAGGCTGGAAGATGATGCGGTACAATTGCTATTAAAATACCGTTGGCCAGGCAACATCCGACAATTGAGAAATATTGCCGAACAAATTTCGGTATTGGAGTCAAGCAGAAATATCACCCTTGCCTCCCTAGATAGCTATCTGCCAAATTCAAGCAACACCAGCCTGCCAGCAGTGGTGGACAAGGAAAAAAAGAAAGGCGATTTTAGCAATGAAAGGGAGATACTCTACAAAGTATTATTTGATATGAAGGGGGATCTCAATGACCTAAAAAAACTGACCTTGGAACTTCTTAAGCATAACGATACTGAAAAGGTTCAGGAGGAAAATGAAAATTTGATCCGTAAGATATACGGAAAGGAAGAAGAAATCTATACCGAGGAAGAGGAAGAAATGGCCTCCAAAATATTGGAGCTGCCAGAATCTTATGCAGAAAAACCCAAAAATACGACGACCACAGAGGACAAGTATTATTTTGCGGAAGAAATAGAAGAGGAAGAAACCCTATCTTTACAGGACAAGGAAATTGAACTCATTAAAAAATCTTTGGAGAGAAATAAGGGGAAAAGAAAAGCTGCCTCCGCAGAATTGGGAATCTCGGAACGCACCTTATATCGTAAAATTAAACAGTACGATCTTTAGCAGTAGGCTAAGAAAATTTAAAAACAATGATCAGGAGTAAACATATTCTTATTATACTTATTATAGCAACCACTATCTCAGGTTGCGGGATATACAACTTTACCGGTGGTGATGTAGGGTCAGCAAAGACCTTTCAGGTGCCATATTTCCAAAATTATGCCTCTCAAAATCCCGGATCTACATTTGAACCAGGGATGGATAGGGATTTCACCTTGGCCTTGCAAGACCTAATACTTAACCAGACTAGCCTAAACTTGGTCAGCTCCAACGGGGATTTATTATACGAGGGCGAAATTGTGGAATACCGCATCTCTCCCATGTCTGCCACTGCACAGCAAACGGCCGCCCAAAACAGATTGAGCATTGGAGTGAATGTAAGGTTCTTTAACAACACTAAAAAGGATGTAGATTTTGAACAGCGATTTTCATTCTTTTACGATTACCCAGCAAATTCTCAATTTTCTTCGGTAAAGGATGAGGCTCATCAAGTGATTTTTGAGCGCATTACCCAAGACATTTTTAATAAATCATTGGCAGACTGGTAAATTATGAATGTACAGGACTTCACATATCTATTACAGAACCCGGATAAGCTAGTCTCACCTGTTCAAACCAATCAGTTGGAGGATATTCTGGAAGAATATCCCTATTTCCAAGCCGCTAGAGCCATGCACCTAAAAGGCTTAAAAAACTTAAACAGCTTTAAATACAACAACGCCCTTAAACTTACGGCCGCTTATACCGCAGATAGGGATATCTTGTTTGATTTCATCACCTCCAAGGACTTTCTTCAGAACAATATTGCGGATTCCATTTCGGGAAAGGCTACCACTCTGAACGATACCATTACCATATCTGAAGAAATTAAATCCGAGTTTCAAGAAGGAAAATCCCTGATTGAAACTTCTGAGGATGAACCTTGGCCAAGAACGTCGAAGGATGCCGACCAAATTCTAGACCCTTCCCTCTTCTCTTCAAAGGACCCGAAAATAGACCAATCCCTCTCAGAGGATAAAAAAAAAGCTGAAGAAGTACTGGAGATAGGGAAACCATTGAATTTCTCCAAGAAAGAGAAATATTCGTTCGGGGAATGGCTACAACTCACCAATCAAACAACCAGCAACGAGAAAGTAGCAACAAAAACTACTAAAACCCAATCAGAAGTCAATAAAACCAAGCCTTCTACAAAACTTACTGAGCACAAAAAGAAAAATTTTGACCTCATAGACAAGTTCATTCAAACCAATCCCAAGATCGTCCCAAAAGATAACATCAAGAAAGTATCTATCAAGGAATCATTGACCTTTGACCAGAACGAATTGATGACCGCTACTTTGGCAAAAGTGTATTTAGAACAAAAAAAATACAAAAAAGCTATTCAAGCTTACAAAATTTTAAGTTTGAAATATCCAGAAAAAAGTAGTTTCTTTGCAGACCGAATAAAATCGGTAGAAAAATTACAACAAGAAAATACATAATTTAATGAATACAACATTTACAATATTCTTGGTACTGATCATCCTAGTGTGTCTATTACTAATGCTCGTTATTATGGTACAAAACCCTAAAGGTGGCGGTTTATCATCTTCTTTTGGAGGTGGTGGAAGTCAGGTTGTGGGCGGTGTTAAAAAAACAGGCGACTTCTTAGACAGGAGCACATGGACCTTAGCAACTATTTTGGTGGTATTGATCTTACTTTCTAACGTTGCTCTCAAAGGAAGCTTTAGTGGTTCCGATTCAAAATTGCTAAATGGCGATCCTATAGAGAATACTACTCAGGAAGCCTTACCAGTGACTCCAATAACAACACCTGCCAACAAGCCATCGGATAGCGTAGAATAAGGATTAAAAGACATATAATTTTTAAAAATGCCAGCTTTAGTGACAAGCTGGCATTTTTCATTCAACAAAGTGTCAGTTTTTCACTAATGGCATAATTTCTGCCATCATCAAGGAAACTTAAAAACCTAAAATTTAAATAATATGGCTAAAGTTAGCATTAAACCATTAGCGGATAGAGTTCTTATTGAGCCTATGGCTGCCGAAACAAAGACTGCATCAGGTCTTTTCATTCCAGATACCGCAAAAGAAAAACCACAAAAAGGTAAAGTAGTAGCTGTTGGTCCTGGTACTAAGGACGAAAAAGTAACCCTTAAAGTTGGAGATACTGTACTATATGGCAAATATGCTGGTACGGAGCTAAAATTGGAAGGCTCTGAATACCTAATGATGCGCGAGAGCGATATCCTAGCGGTCATATAATCGTTTTTTCAATTCCCGCGAAGGTTGGGAATCCCTTAAAACTTTTTTTAAAACAAACAGGTTCCCGTTCTCACGGGACCAAATAATACAAAATTAAATTATGGCAAAAGATATAAAATTTGATATTGATGCAAGAGACGGCCTCAAACGCGGTGTCGATGCATTGGCAAACGCAGTAAAAGTAACCTTAGGACCAAAAGGTAGAAACGTTATCATCAGCAAGTCATTTGGCGCACCGATGATCACCAAGGATGGGGTTACCGTAGCAAAGGAAATAGAATTGGCAGATGCCCTAGAAAACATGGGAGCCCAAATGGTTAAGGAAGTTGCTTCCAAAACCAATGATTTGGCAGGTGATGGTACCACCACTGCAACCGTATTGGCACAGGCTATCGTAAAAGAAGGTCTTAAAAACGTAGCTGCAGGTGCAAATCCGATGGACTTAAAAAGAGGTATTGACAAGGCGGTAGCTGTTATCGTTGAAGATTTGGCAAGACAGACCAAAAAAATAGGTGATTCCTCTGAAAAAATAAAACAAGTTGCTGCTATTTCATCCAACAATGATGAAACTATTGGTGACTTAATTGCACAAGCTTTTGAGAAAGTTGGCAAGGAAGGTGTTATTACCGTTGAAGAGGCAAAAGGAACAGATACCTATGTTGATGTTGTTGAAGGAATGCAGTTTGACAGAGGTTACCTTTCTCCTTACTTTGTAACGGATTCCGAAAAAATGACCGCAGATTTGGAAAATCCTTACATTTTATTATACGATAAGAAGATTTCTTCTATGAAGGATCTTTTACCAGTATTGGAGCCAGTAGCACAGTCTGGCAAACCTTTATTGATCATTGCAGAGGATGTAGACGGTGAAGCTTTGGCTACTTTGGTGGTTAACAAATTAAGAGGTTCCTTAAAAATCGCTGCTGTAAAAGCACCTGGTTTTGGAGATAGAAGAAAAGCTATGTTGGAAGACATCGCTATCTTAACTGGCGGTACCGTTATAGCTGAGGAAAGAGGTTTCACAATGGAAAACGCCACCTTAGATATGTTGGGTACTTGTGAAAAAATATCTATCAACAAGGACAACACTACTATTGTTAATGGTTCCGGATCAGCGAAGACCATTAAAACTAGGGTAAACCAAATAAAATCTCAAATAGAATCCACAACTTCTGATTACGACAAAGAAAAACTTCAGGAGCGTTTGGCCAAATTGGCTGGTGGGGTCGCCGTACTTTATGTTGGTGCCGCATCTGAAGTGGAAATGAAAGAGAAAAAAGATAGGGTAGATGATGCTCTACACGCTACAAGAGCAGCGGTTGAAGAAGGTATCGTTGCCGGTGGAGGAGTTGCCTTGATAAGAGCCAAAGCACTTCTTTCCAAGATCAAAACAGAAAATTCTGATGAGGAAACTGGCGTACAGATCGTTGCCAGAGCCATTGAATCTCCCTTGAGAACAATTGTTGAGAATGCAGGTGGAGAAGGTTCTGTAGTTGTTGCCAAAGTATTGGACGGCAAAGGTGATTTTGGATATGATGCCAAAAGCGAAACCTATGTAGATATGATCAAGGCAGGTATTATAGATCCTAAAAAAGTAACCAGAATTGCATTGGAAAATGCTGCATCGGTTGCTGGAATGATCTTGACTACCGAATGTGCATTGACCGACATTAAGGAAGATTCTCCGTCAGGCCCACCAATGGGTGGAGGTATGCCCGGAATGATGTAATTGGCAACATGCCAATAGAATTTAAAAAGCCGTCCTTGAAATTTCAAGGACGGCTTTTTGCTTTTGTCAATTTCCTCTGAGCATGCCCATAGGGCATCGGAAGGAAACTATAAATAACATTTCCACGCCCTCCTAAACGGAACGGACAGGCAAGCCTCAGAGCATTCAAATCTCACTTGGTAAGTAAAATAAAAAAACACTAAACCCTAGTGATGCTTTCCATCGTCAGAATTGTCCTCTCTATACTTGCAACATGGATGTATACCATCATAGGCCACTTCGGTCGCCTTAAGCTCCTCAGTATCGTGCCCTACCGCTACTAGGGCCGTTTTAACCTTCATAGAATTTGTTTTACGTTCGTTTAAGATTAAGGATAACTGATGGGTAGGGATATCCCAAGAGGCAAATTTCACCCCCTTCACCCCTAGGGCTGCCTCTTCTATCCGCTCTTTACACATAGAGCACTTTCCATTTACCTCAAAGCTTATTTTTTTATTCTTTTCCTGCCCATAAGCTACCATTGATAAAGCAGCGAACGCAAAACCCAATATTGTATTTTTAATTTTCATCTTTTTCTGTTTAAACGATTAGCAATCAGCAAAGTTATAATTTATATCTAAATCCCGCATAAAACATCCTACCCATGGTAGGACCGTAAATAATAGTAGTATCAAAATTGACCCCAAAAGGATCCTCTGCCCCTAACACCGGCCTATCCTGAACGTAATCCGTTAAGTTTTCCCCACCTATATAAATTTCAAAACTGTCCGAAAAGACTTTCGTCATTTGGGCATTCATCAAACTATATGAAGGTGAATATTCTCCCAATTGGTACGCTACTGGATTACTGTTCGTATTCGGTAAACGCTGTTTTCCCAGTACGTGCAAGGTATAATCCAATCGCCATTGGGAACCGTTTTCCTTTAGCTTAGTCACATAGCCAATATTGGCAAAAAAACGATGCTGCGCCTGCAAAGGCTTCTGTAGGGAACCAGAAACATAGTCCGTTTCCACATCATAGAACTTATAAGCAGTCCTCAACTCAACATTCTTTAAAACCTCATGGTTAACCTCTAACTGAAGACTCCTAGCCGCACTTTTTCCATCTAGATTATAGAACAAAATCGCTTGGGGGTTCTCCCAATCCACAACTACCTGATTTCTAAAATCGGTGATATAGTAATCCAACGCAAAACTTCCAGGCCTTTGGAATAAGGTAAAGCCCTGAAGAAAACCAATACCGTAATTCCAAGCATCCTCCGCATCAAGCCCGTAGACGCTTCCTTCTTGTCCCAAGATCTCAATTTCCCGAGCGGAACCAAACATTTGTTGGTTCTCAGCAAATATATTAGCCGCACGTCTCCCACGTCCTATAGAACCCTTAATACTCCCTCGCTCCCAAGGCAGATAACGAACATGGAGTCTTGGAGTAACAAAGTTCCCTAGATTATTGTGGCTGTCCACCCTAATACCCGCTGTTAGGCTTACTTTCTTTAAATCGTCATAACTGTATTCGAAAAATGCACCTAGAGACTTATCTTCCCTAGAAAAATCCAAGGTATTCACCATTTCCGTATAGCTGTCATAAGCAAAGGAAAACCCTGTCTTAAATTTGCTTCGGGTATCACCAATGATTGAACTAAAGAGCAAGCTGGTATAACTGCTTTCATGATCTATATTATAGCGGTTAAAACCAAAATAGGAATCCTGCATATGCAAACTATAGGCAGATTGAATGCCTACACTCTGAAACGGGAGTTCTGGAAAAACATATCCTACCTTTAAGGAAGAATCAAACCTGCGAGTATCTATTTCACTACCCCAGGAATTAGAGGTGAATTTATCGGTATTTGGATTAAAATTGGTCTCACCTGCCTGTTTTTCATCATTCAAAAATCTCAGATTAAAGAAACTAACCCATCCTTTTTCTGGGTTTTGGTATTGCCATCTGTTTAAGATATTGATTTGATTCCCCAGCGGGGCATCTAAAAAACCATCTCTATTTTCATCCTCCTTAGCATTCCTGTAATTTCCATGCAAGTAAAGTCCAGTGCTCCATTTGTCGCTTATAGCATGATTCAGATGGGTATTCAATTCCAGCCTGCCATTCATATTGGCATAACCATTAACAAAAAGACGCTTATCCGTTAGGGGCTTAACTAGCTCTGCATTTATCTGCCCAGATATACTCTCGTACCCATTTACAACACTCCCTGCCCCTTTGGTAATCTGAATACTTTCTACCCATGTCCCCGGAGTAAAACTAAGTCCGTACACCTGTGAGGCACCGCGTACCATGGGGATATTCTCTTGGGTTATCAATAAATAAGGACTGGTAAGTCCCAACATCTGGATCTGTTTGGTTCCGGTAAGGGCGTCGGAAAAATTGACATCTATAGACGGATTGGTCTCAAAACTTTCGGATAAATTACAACAGGCTGCCTTTAACAATTCCGCACTGTTAATCGTAACCACATTCTGGGGACTAAAATAGGACTTCTGCAATGCATCTCGCTTCTTTTGGACCACTACCTCCTCTAACGCGTTGGAAGGCTTTAGCCAATGGCGTAGCTTTTGAGGCGTGGTTACGGCTAAGGTATCGGATTGAAACCCTACATAACTAATCACCAATTGATCATATTCTGGCTTAAAAGGGATAACAAAACTACCATCCTCCCTACTTATGGTCCCTATTTGGGAATTTAACCAATAAACATTGGCACCCGATAATCCAAGGGACTTATTTCCCGGATTGGATTCTAAAATTACACCCTCAATATTCCTTTGAGAAAAGACCAGAAATGGCAGACTAAATAAAATAACAATTAAAAAATTCCTCACTTAATTAGATTTAAATATTAGTAAAACACATACACACTAAACAACTTTCCTTCCCATTAAATAGAACGGATAGACAGTGTAAACACCTAATTTAAAATCAAATAAGAAAAACCTGTTGAAGCACATGTATGTCACCTAAAAATATGGGTGGCGGACTGTAGATTATAGGAATGGGAAGTAAACCGTTTGCCTCAAGAAAATGGATTTGCGTATTTAACGGCACCGTAAAAACAAATGGCAACGCCAACTTAAAGTCCTTAACAGAATACGTCAAGTCTTCTAAGCCCTTAATGGAAATTACCTCATCACTGCAACAATGGAGGGACTCTAAATTAATAGACGCCACTCCTTGGTTCGCTATGATATTCATACCACAACTTTCTGCCTTTTGAAAAAGGGCAATGTCTACAAGATGGCCTAGGCAATAATGTATTTCTACCGTCCAAGAGACGGTAGCGGCAAAGATGAAAAATGCCAGCAGCAAGGATATTAATTTACGAAATACTTGTTTCATCGGTGCAAAAATAATCAAATATTGTGGCCCTAATATTTCTACAAAACAATAAACTTTAAATACGCCATAATATTGTTTAATTATATCATTCTAGCGCCTAGAAATATATAATTTGAATTAATTTTGATGAAAACTTTCTTATGCTCCATCAATTAAAATCAAAAGTATCGGATATTATAAAGGAATCAGACAAGGATACCAACGAAAAACTACTGGCCATCTGCGAATTGTTAAAAGAAAACGTGCCCTATTACGATTGGGTCGGATTTTATTTTAGGAACGGCAATAAGGAAGAACTTAAATTGGGGCCTTATGCAGGGACTCCAACGGACCACACCATAATTCCTTTTGGAAAGGGCATTTGTGGTCAGGTGGCGGTATCCAACAAAAACTTCGTAGTGCCCGATGTAGGCGCCCAAGACAATTATATTGCCTGCAGTATTACAGTAAAGGCCGAGATAGTAGTCCCCCTTTTTGTAAATGGAAAAAACATTGGGCAAATAGATATAGATTCAAACACTCCAGATCCCTTTTCCGAGGAAGATGAGCGCTTTTTGGAATACATCAACCAAGAAGTAGCAAAAATTTATTAAAACTTTAAGTCGATTGTTGTTAAACCTGCTGTTTTTAAGCACAAAAAAATTACTTTTGTGGGCTTATAATTTATAACAACAAGCACAAAAAAAATGAGCACTCCAAAAAAAGCTACATCGGCCTTAATCTCTGTATTCCATAAAGATGGGTTAGCACCTTTAGTGAAAAAGTTTAACGAGTTGGGAATCACCATCTATTCTACTGGTGGCACGGAACAGTTTATTAAGGAATTGGGCATTGATGTGGTTCCTGTGGAGGACGTTACCAGCTATCCTTCCATATTAGGAGGTAGGGTTAAAACCTTACACCCTAAAGTGTTTGGGGGAATTCTTAACCGTCAGGACAACCAAGGAGACCAGGACCAGTTGAAGGAATATGGAATTCCACAGTTGGATATTGTTATCGTGGACCTATATCCGTTTGAAAAAACAGTTGCCAGTGGTGCTCCAGAACAAGAAATTATTGAAAAAATTGACATAGGCGGTATTTCATTGATACGCGCTGCAGCTAAAAACTACAAGGATACCCTTTGCGTATCCTCAATGAACGATTATGACGAGGTGTTGGAAATAATAACAAATGGTAACGGAAGCACTACTTTGGAAGAACGTAGGCGTTTTGCAACTAAATCTTTTAATATTTCATCTCATTACGATTCAGCGATCTTCAATTATTTCAATAAAGATCATGGGCAGCCTACTTTAAAATTGAGCGAAACCAACGGACAGGTATTACGCTACGGGGAGAATCCACACCAAAAGGGATTTTTCTTTGGAGATTTTGACGCCATGTTTCAAAAATTAAATGGCAAGGAGCTATCCTACAACAACCTATTGGATGTAGATGCCGCGGTAAATCTCATCGAAGAATTTAAACAAAACGAGCCTACCTTTGCTATTTTAAAGCATAACAACGCCTGTGGCTTAGCTACGCGTTCAACCATAAAACAAGCCTATGTAGATGCATTGGCTGGAGACCCAGTATCTGCCTTTGGAGGTGTCTTGATCAGTAATGTAGAGATTGATGAAGCTACTGCCACGGAAATCCACTCCCTATTCTGCGAGGTGGTGATTGCACCGAGCTATTCCCCAGAAGCCTTGGAAATTTTAAAAGGCAAAAAGAACCGGATTATATTGATCAAAAAGGAAGTAGCACTACCAGACACAACGGTAAGGACTTGTTTAAACGGAGTATTGTTACAGGAAAAGGACAACAAGACAGATGCCTTGGAAGACTTGACTAATGTTACCAATGAAAATCCTACCGACCAGGAATTGGAAGACTTAATATTTGCCTCCAAACTGTGTAAGCACACCAAAAGTAACACTATAGTCTTAGCAAAAAACAAGCAGTTATTTGCTAGTGGCACCGGACAAACATCCCGTGTAGATGCCCTAAACCAAGCAATTCACAAAGCTAAATCGTTTAATTTTGATTTAAATGGGGCCGTTATGGCAAGTGATGCCTTCTTCCCTTTTCCAGATTGTGTAGAAATTGCGCATAAAAGTGGTGTCTCTAGCGTTATACAACCCGGAGGGTCCATCAAAGACCAGCTGAGCATCGATTATTGCAATGAAAATGGAATTTCCATGGTAATGACTGGCACCCGCCATTTTAAACATTAATTTCATTACTTTTGTCGGTAAAACTGACTTTTAAACTGAAACCAAATTACTAAAAATGGGATTTTTCGATTTCTTAACCGAGGAAATAGCGATAGATTTAGGAACTGCTAACACCCTCATTATTCATAACGACAAAGTTGTTGTAGACAGTCCATCTATTGTTGCCCGGGATAGGATCAGTGGTAAAATCATTGCAGTTGGCAAGGAAGCCAGTATGATGCAAGGAAAGACCCATGAGAACATTAAGACCATTAGACCATTAAAAGATGGTGTAATCGCAGATTTCGATGCATCAGAAAAGATGCTAATGATGTTTATTAAGAACATCCCCGCCCTTAAGAAAAAATGGTTTCCGCCTGCATTGCGCATGGTAATCTGTATTCCATCCGGAATTACAGAAGTGGAAATGAGAGCGGTAAAGGAATCTGCAGAACGAGTAAATGGCAAGGAAGTATACTTGATCCACGAACCCATGGCAGCAGCCATCGGAATTGGTTTGGACATTATGCAACCCAAAGGAAATATGATTGTGGACATAGGTGGAGGAACCACTGAGATTGCAGTAATTGCGCTAGGAGGAATTGTTTGCGACAAGTCTGTTAAAATTGCGGGTGATGTATTTACCAATGACATCATCTATTATATGCGTACACAACACAATTTGTATGTTGGCGAAAGCACTGCCGAGAACATTAAAATAACAATCGGCTCTGCAACCGAAGACTTGCAAACGCCCCCCGACGAAATGTCGGTTCAAGGAAGGGACCTACTTACTGGGAAACCCAAACAAGTATCCGTTTCCTATCGGGAAATAGCCAAGGCCTTGGACAAATCCATTTTACGCGTGGAGGATGCGGTAATGGAAACCTTATCGCAAACACCACCAGAATTAGCAGCCGACATTTACAATACAGGAATCTATTTAGCAGGTGGCGGATCTATGTTAAGAGGATTAGACAGGCGTTTATCCCAAAAGACCGATCTGCCCGTATATATAGCAGAAGACCCATTAAGAGCCGTTGTTAGAGGCACTGGGATTGCTTTAAAGAACTTGGATCGCTATAAGAGTATCTTGATCAAATAAATTTAGAAAAGTTTCAATGCGAATCGCCATGTTGAAAAATTAATAATAGCAAACCGACATTAAACCACTAATTGGGCGATGAAAATTTAAACTTCAATATATTAATACAAGTGCATGCAGCAGATTATCAATTTTATACTAAGATATAAAAACTTCTTGCTCTATGCGTTGTTATTAACCATAGCACTTACGTTTACCATACGGGCACAGTCCTATCACCATTCCAAGTTTTTCAATTCGGCCAACTGGCTTACAGGCAACATCTACGGGACCTCAAACAATATTACCACCTATTTTGGCCTTGGGGTGGAAAACAAAAAATTGCTGGAAGAAAACAAAAAATTGCGCATCCAATTGTTCAATCAGGAAAAGGAGACTCCAGAACCTTTAGATTCCACCAATACTAATTACAGGGTAATAACTGGCCAAGTAATAAAGAACAGTTACTCCCTTCCAAGAAACTATATCACTATAGACAAAGGAAGTGCCGATGGATTGGAAATAGACATGGGGGTCATTACACCAAACGGAATATTAGGTATAGTGGAGCACACTTCCAAAAATTTTGCAATGGTACAAAGTATCTTAAATGTTAGATCTAGGATCAATGCAAAACTCAAAAACACCAACCATTATGGCTCTTTGGTCTGGAACACCAAAGATTACCACATGGTCCAATTAAACGATATAGAACGTCTGGTTCCCTTAAACATTGGGGATACTATTGTTACTGGCGCATCTTCAAGTATATTTCCAGAAAACATTCCTATTGGTGTCATCAATAATTTTGATATCAATAATTCCAAAAGCTCCTACAGCATTGATATTAAACTGTTTACCGACATGACTACTATAAAGAATGTGTATGTCATTGAGAACGAGCAACGCGAGGAAATTAAAGAATTAGAATCCAAGATCCGCAATGACCAGCAATAGCACTTTTATCATTATCATTAGGTTTATACTACTAATTTTAGTTCAGGTATTGGTGTTTAATAAACTTAATTTTTTTGGATATATAAACCCAATGGTTTATATTATATTCCTGTATTGGTACCCGATCAAGGAAAAACGATCTCTTTTTATTTTGTTGTGCTTTTTACTAGGTATAATGGTAGACTGGTTTTCTGATACCATGGCCATTCATGCAGCAGCAACCGTTACCATTGCATATTTACGACCCACTATTATGCGTTTCTGTTTTGGTGTAAATATTGAATTTCAAAATTTCAAACTCACCAATTCTACTAAGGCCCAACAAATTACGTTTCTTTTATTATTAATTATTATACACCATTTAATTTTCTTTACCCTAGAGATTTTCAGTTTTAAAAATACACTGTTAATTTTGAAAAAGGTTTTATTTACTAGTATGGCAACCTTAGCACTAAGCCTTCTGTTGAATTCCCTTTTTAGTGTCAAAAAACGATGAGAAAAATACTGTTATCCTCAATTATTTTATTAGTGGGATTAACTTTTATTGGCAGATTATCCTATTTGCAAATATTTAGTTTCTCTCCCAACCAAATATTGGAAGACCCTGCCATAAAAGCAATCTACGACTACCCCGAAAGAGGGTACATATATGATAGAAACGGGGAACTTTTGGTAGCCAACCAGCCTGCCTACGATGTAATGGTGATTCCCCGTGAGGTAAAACCCTTGGATACGTTGGAATTTTGTAGCCTTCTCGGAATTGATAAGGAGCGTTTTATAGCACAATTGAGCAAAGCCCGCGTATATTCTCCGAGGCTCCCCTCTGTATTAGTACCCCAATTATCCAAGGAAGATTATGGGCGACTCCAGGAAAAAATGAGACGGTTTGACGGTTTTTACATCCAAAAAAGATCTTTGCGTTACTATGACACTAAAAGCGGCGCCAATGTCCTAGGCTATATTAGTGAGGTTAACCCATGGGATTTAGAGAGAAACCCGTCCTATGCCGCAGGGGAATTAATGGGCACTACAGGTATTGAAAAAGAGTACGAGAATGTCCTGAGGGGGCACAAAGGAGTGAAATACATTCAGAAAGACCGCTTTAACAGGGATATTGGCCCCTACAAAGAGGGGGCATTGGACACCCTCCCAGAACAGGGTCAGCAAATAACGGTCACCATAGATAAACAACTTCAAGAGTATGGTGAAACACTAATGGTAGGGAAACACGGTGGAATTGTAGCTTTAGAACCTAGTACGGGCGAAATACTAGCCCTAATCTCCGGTCCTAGCTATGACCCTTCCATATTGGTGGGGAGAGACAGGTCTAAAAACTACAGCAAATTACACTATGACAGCATCACAAAACCCACCTTTGATAGATCTTTGTTGGCATCCCAGCCTCCTGGATCTCCCTTTAAAACCTTAAATGCCCTTGTAGCCTTACAGGAAGGAGCCATCACCACCGAAACCATAATACAATGTTATAACGGTTTTTACGTAGGAAAAAAGAAACGAGGCTGCCATTGCGGAGGCGGAATCCGCAAACTGCATAGTGGCCTATACAAGTCTTGCAATGCCTTTTCTGCTGGGGTGTTTCGGAAATTCTACGACAAGTTCGACACCACAGCGGAAGGTATGGATGTTTGGGAAAAACACATGAAAAGTTTTGGATTGGGCACCTATCTAGGCTATGATCTACCTACTGGAAGACCAGGGCGTATTCCTAACCGTGAATATTACGATAGGGTATATGGCGCTAATAGATGGGCCTCTACCTATATAATATCAAACTCCATTGGGCAAGGAGAAGTAGAAACCACTCCAATTCAATTGGCGAACATGACTGCAGCAATTGCCAATAGGGGACATTTTTTCACCCCACATGTACTTAAAAAGATTGGTGGAGAGAATATTTCCATTCCAGAATTTACAGAGGCAAAGCACACTACCATAGACAAACGCCACTTTGAACCAGTAGTACAAGCCATGGCAGACGTATATAAAATGGGGACCGCAAGGTGGCTTCAAGTAAAAGACATTGAGATAGCTGGAAAAACCGGAACGGTAGAAAACTTTACAAGAATTAATGGTGTCCGAACCCAATTGACAGATAATTCTGTTTTTATAGCCTTTGCCCCTGTAGACAATCCAAAAATAGCGATAGCAGTTTATATTGAAAATGGCTACTTTGGGAGTCGCTATGCAGGGCATATTGCCACCTTAATGATCGAAAAATACCTGCATCGTGAAATTACCCGTAAGGATCTGGAGAAAAGAATGCTAGAAAAGACATTGGAAGACGAATATGCAAAACCCTATAGCGGGCAACCTTTTAAAATAAACGAACGTGCCTGGTAAAAGCATTCTTAAACGCTTGGATTGGATAAGTGTATTCTTTTACCTTTCCCTTGTTTTTATTGGTTGGATCAACATCTACTCCACCACCTTTAATGAGGACAACCCCAACATTTTTAATTTCGCGGCCCTTTACGGCAAGCAATTGTTCTTTATCGGCACCAGCATAGTCACTATTGTAATTATCTTAGGTCTAGAGGCTAATTTCTATGAACGATTTGCAGGTCTTTTCTATATCATTGCCTTGGTACTACTCTTGGGGCTTTATCCCTTTGGACGTACTATCTCCGGAGCAACCTCCTGGTATGATCTTGGATTTTTCAACCTTCAGCCCTCAGAATTCGCTAAAATGACTACTGCATTGGCTTTGGCGAAATATCTAAGTGACATACAGACCGATATTAAACGCCCCAAAGATCAATTATACGCCCTCGCTATAATTCTAATACCAACCATTCTCATCATCCCACAACCAGATCCAGGGAGTGCCCTTGTATTCTTTTTCTTAATTTTTGTCATTTTTAGAGAGGGATTGCCTTTGTATTATCTAGGAATCGGAACAATGGCAATAGTGATTTTTATCCTCACTCTAATGTTCGGGACTTTGTGGCTGGTAATTGGCTTAGGCTTAATCTTTGCCCTTTTTCTATTGCTGAAAAAACCATCTTTTAAAGTGCCAATATTACCCATTACTCTTAGTTATATCGTTATCATTCTATTTTCACTTTCCGTTGATTTTGTTTACGATTCTGTTTTTGAGCAACGTCACCGCGATAGATTTAGTTTATGGCTCGACTTGGAAAAGGACCCAAAGAAACTAGAAGAAATAAGAAAAACAATTGGATATAATACCTACCAATCTGAAAAAGCCATAGAATCTGGCGGCTTTTTTGGCAAGGGCTTTAAGGAAGGAACACGTACCAAAGGGAATTTTGTGCCAGAACAACACACAGATTATATTTTCAGCACGGTAGGGGAGGAATGGGGGTTTATAGGCACCTCAACCGTAGTCATTCTATTCACACTTATGCTTCTTCGACTGGCATATCTAGCAGAACGCCAAAAAAACCCTTTTAGCAGAATGTATGGATATGGGGTTATAAGCATCTTATTTGTCCACTATTTTATAAATATTGGAATGGTAACGGGAATTTTACCCACCATAGGCATCCCCTTACCCTTTTTCAGTTATGGGGGTTCTGGGCTAGTATTTTTTTCGGCCTTGTTATTTATCTTCCTTAAATTGGACGCCAATAGATTAAATGAACTGGACTAAAATTTCCACGCCTTGGTGTTAACGGTGGATTCCAGATTGTTCTCCAACTTTTCGGGCAGGCCCTGAAAAAAGTCGATCCCGGTTAATTCCTCCAAATGATCTACGGTAACTACAAAATTTTTCAAACTCTTATCCATTTCCCTATTGGGAAATAGGAATGCTATTATTTTAAGGTTGCCCCCTTCGCCCTTCGCCACAATTTTATAAAAATATCTAGGTACCGCCACTTCCTCTTCCCCTATACTAGGTAATCCTTGGGTCAACACCCCTGCAGTAATTACGACCAATGGACCTTCTTTTTTAGCCCATCTCCGCACCTGCTGCTCCAATCGGTTCCAAATACCAGCATTAAAATCGTTCTGTTGTGGACTAATATTACTGGTATAAAACGTCTCGTTATAGGCTAATTCAGAAAATCTCCTGTCTCCTGCCGGACACAAATGCCCCCTATCATATCCAGATCCCTTATAATTTCTCCAATCGGCAGATTTTGTTGTTACTTTGGGGTCTTCTATAAAATAAGGTCGCCTTCTATCATCCCCGGTTATATGCGATCTATCCAATAAATAGGCAACCCACTCTGCCTGTTCATAATCTTCATTATAGGATAATATAAAATGATTGTGCTGCACCAATGCACCAGTAGTGGAACTAGGTAGTAAATCTGTTGGAATCTTGGTGATCTTCTCAACATTGGAGGTAGAAGAGTAAGTAGCTGGAGTGTAAAAGTTATCAAACCACCAAAAACCCACTATACAAAGGAGCATTAAAGCACTGTAAATGATTCTATTTTCCCTATTTTTATTCATAGGACAAATATAATTGAAAACGGTAGATGGGGCACTTCATCAAAATGTAAGCATTGCACCCCAAAACCGACTATAAACAGACAAGTAATGACCCCTAGGGTAATACCTAAATCAGTGAACTATTAATTGTTGAAAATTTAAAGAAAGGCGATATACTATGTTAACATGGAAAGAGGTAATAAATTTTAGTGTAAAAGGAAATCCCATCCCAGAACAAAGGATAGAAAAAACGGAGGAAGAATGGAAGAATCTACTCAGTCCAGAACAATTTAGGATTACGAGGCATAAGGGTACAGAACCACCACATAGTGGTGCACTTTGTACTACTCACGACAATGGCAAATATGGTTGCGTCTGTTGCGGAACCCCCTTATTCGATTCGACCATAAAATTTAATTCGGGTACTGGATGGCCCAGTTTTACACAGCCCATAAAAGAAAATGCCATTAAATATCATAAAGATGTTTCCTTTGGCATGACACGGGTAGAAGCCATGTGCAATACCTGTGACGCCCATCTTGGACATGTATTCCCAGATGGCCCAGAGCCAGGGGGTCTAAGATATTGCATAAACTCAGAATCAATGAAATTAATTAAAGAAGGAGTAACCAATGAAAAATAGTAATTTGGAATTGGCCACATTTGGCGGAGGTTGTTTTTGGTGTATTGACGCAATTTTTCAAGAAGTTGATGGAATAGAAAAGGTGATTTCGGGATACACTGGAGGCAATGCCCCAGGAAAACCTACCTATAGAGAGGTCTGCTCTGGCCTAACGGGACATGCCGAGGTGGTACAATTAACCTATGACCCCAGCATCATTTCGTATGAAGACATCTTGATTATTTTCATGACCAGCCATGATCCAACAACCTTAAACCGCCAAGGAGCAGATGTAGGCACGCAATACCGTTCTGTAATCTATTACCAAAATAAGGACCAAAAGGAGGTTGCACTAGAGGTTAGGAGGAAGATGTCCGAATATTATACACAACCTATCGTAACGGAAATTAGTCCGCTCTCAACTTTTTACGAGGCAGAGGATGTCCATCAAGATTATTATCGTAACAATATAACACAAGGATATTGTAGTGCAGTGATAACTCCAAAATTGATAAAATTACGTCAGGCACATGCTGGCAAATTAAAAAAAACAAATGCCTAAACTAAGGAGAATAGCTCTAATGTTAAGACTAAGCTGAAATGGAACAAAAACCTTGGGAAGAACCTGATCTTTTTAAAGCAAAGGAATTGGAGGTAACCCAATGGATAGATGCTAATGGGAACCCAATACAACCAATTTCATTGTCCGATTTTCCAAGCAAATTCAAGGTTATCTATTGTTTCCAGAGTTGGTGTAAGGGGTGCCACACCAGGGGTTTCCCCTCCTTAGAAAGGATGATCTTTGAAAAACAGCATAATAAGGATATTGTATTTTTGGCGATTCAGACCGTTTTTGAGGGACATAATGAAAATAGCTATGAGAAGATGGTTGCCACGCAAAAAGAATATGGTTTAAAAATTCCATTTGGGCACGACCCAGGGGATGAAAGCACAAATTACATCTCCAAGATAATGACAAATTATCGCACAGGAGGCACGCCTTGGTTCATTATTATAAACGAAAAAAACACGGTTGTTTTCTCTGATTTTATCTAAATGCAGGTCCCAAAAACCAATGGGAATCAATTTCCCTTGGGCAATCTTATATGGCATCGGACGGAAACTACCGATAATATTTAGACGCGCGCGTCGTGGCATTTAAATCTCACGTAGCGAGTAAAATGTAGGACTTGGCGCATTTTGACCAATAGCAAAACAGCAACAAAAAAATCTAAAAATTGATAGTAACACACGAAAAAGACACCCATAGGTTCACCATGGAAATCAATGGCGAAATAGCGAAAGTAGAATATCAACTAAAGGAAGGCAAAATGTATTTGACCTATTCCGAAGTTCCTTATCCTTTAAGGGGGAAAGGCTACGGAAAGATCCTAGTAGAACAGACTTTTGAGCAACTGACCAAAGAAGGGTATACTGCCAAGGCAGTTTGCTCCTACATCCGGGCAGTAGCCCAAAGGAGTGAGAAGTGGAATGCTATAATAGAATAAACCGACCCAATTTGGGCCGCACATGAAAACACACCAATGAAATTCAACATAAAGGATACAATTACTAAGGAACTGCCCGCAGATCCCATTTTAGAAAATTTTAGAAGACCAGTAAGGGAATGCTTTTCTTATGTAAGTCCAAAGAAAACTTCCCAACCAATTTTAGTACACGCTTCGCATGTATTGGCCAAGGAACTGGGAATATCGGAGGAATACTTACATTCCGAAGAATTCCTAAAAGTTTTCTCTGGCAACTCTATTCTTCCCAATACACATCCTTACGCTATGTGCTATGGAGGCCATCAGTTTGGAAATTGGGCAGGGCAATTAGGTGATGGTAGGGCCATAAATTTATTCGAGATTGAACACAACGATAAACTTTGGGCATTGCAACTTAAGGGAGCAGGGGAAACCCCCTACTCTAGGAACGCCGACGGTTTAGCAGTTCTCCGCTCTTCCATAAGGGAATATTTATGCTCCGAAGCCATGTATCATTTAGGAGTCCCCACAACTAGGGCACTATCTTTATGCAAAACAGGAGATAAAGTCTTAAGGGATATTCTTTATACCGGCCATCCTGAATACGAAAAAGGAGCTGTGGTGTGCCGGGTATCACCTTCTTTTTTACGTTTTGGAAATTTCGAAATTTTAATGGCTAGAGATGATAAGGCCACACTGAAGATATTGACAGATTATACGATCAAACAATTCTTCCCTCAAATCCAAGCCGGCACCAAAGAAGGGTATATTCAGTTTTTTCAGGAGGTTACGAATCGCACCTTAAAAATGTTAATTCATTGGCAACGGGTAGGATTTGTACACGGAGTTATGAACACGGATAATATGTCTATTTTAGGATTAACCATTGACTATGGCCCCTATGGCTGGCTTGAGGGTTATGATGAAGGATGGACCCCTAATACTACGGATAGTAGGGAAAAGCGATATAGGTATGGAAACCAAATTAATATTGGATTATGGAACCTCTATAGATTGGCTAGTTCACTATTCCCTTTAGTAGAGGAAATTGCTCCACTTGAAGCTATATTAGAGGGATATAGGGATGCTTATACACAGCAATACCAGGAGATGATGAAATCCAAGATTGGCCTCTATTCGGAGGATAGTAGTGATATTGAACTCATAAACACCTTGGAAGAAAACTTACAAATGACCGAAACGGACATGACTATTTTCTTTAGAAATCTAAGCAGTATAGATAAGGAAGCTGTTATTACAGATGATTTTTTAGCCCCGGTGATGGATGCCTTTTATAATCCAGAAGAGCTTGATGAAAGTATTCGGGAAACCTGGAAACAATGGTTTGAGGCCTATGTGTCTCGACTTCAGAAGGAGTATATATCGAATTTGGAAAGACAAGAAAAAATGAATGCCGTAAATCCAAAATATGTACTAAGGAATTATATGGCACAATTGGCAATAGATGCCGCAGACAAGGGCGACTATTCCGTCTTGGAAGAAATGTACCAATTAATACTGGATCCATACGGAGAACAAAAGGACGCAGAAAAATGGTTTGCAAAGCGACCCGATTGGGCCCGTAATAAAATAGGTTGCTCCATGCTATCCTGCAGTTCCTAATACCAAATAAGGTGTAAAGAAAAAGCCCTTGACCAGATATTGGTCAAGGGCTTTTTCTTTAGCTATTACTATCTGGCCTATCCTTTTACACTAGCCAGTTTAGCATTCTTAATATTGTTCATTTTTAAATCCTGCAAAACGTTTACCGCTTCTTCCACGTATATATCCTTAGCTAAATCCTTGTGCCAACGAATACGTTTTTCTTTCAGTACGGAGTCTTTAACAAACAGCTCTTCTTCGTACTTTAAGGATTCGAAGGTAAGTTTGGAATCGTAATCCAAAATCTTTTTAAAGTAATTGGCTTTCTCCCTATTCTCTTCCAACTCCCGCTTATAATCTTGGTAGTTTAAGGAAACTAAGGTTTCATCCTGACCCTTCTTGATCCATTTTGCGTTTTCTTCAATTAATTTTATCTGTTCGCTTTGCGCCATCCTCTCGGTACTGTTGGCAATGGTAGTCTCATAATCTATATAACCATCCCAAGGAGTATAGTTAGCAGGAGCAATTTTATCCCATCCCAACGGATTTTCTTGATCTCTTTCACCAAGATCTATATAGCTATATCTGTCTGGTACTACCACATCACTTTTCACCCCTTCCAATTGAGTAGACCCCCCATTAATCCTATAAAATTTCTGAGTTGTAAGTTTTATAGCTCCTAAATCACCGTGTTCATTGCTGCGCACTATATTCTCTAACGGAATTACATTCTGTACGGTACCTTTACCAAAAGTCTGCTTACTCCCTATAACCACGGCTCTTTTATAATCTTGCATAGCGGCTGCCAAAATTTCGGATGCTGAGGCCGACAATTCGTTGACCAAGATAACCAAGGGTCCATCCCATTGGATACGCTCGTCCTTATCATCATATACCTCAGGTTTTTTTCCGGTAGATCTTACCTGTACAATTGGTCCGTCCTTAATAAAAAGTCCGGCCATTTCAACTACGGTTTTTAGAGATCCACCTCCGTTGTCACGCAAGTCGAGAATCAGCCCTTCTGCACCTGCTTCCTTCAAACGCTCTACCTCCTTGGCTACATCCGTAGCGGCATTTCTTTCGTTATAATCTTCAAAATCAACATAAAACTTAGGCAGATTGATGAGTCCATATTTATGGTCTTTCTTTAATATTGCGGCAGACTTGGCATAGGATTCTTCCAGCTCCACAACATCACGTGTGATAGAAATTAGCACAATAGAACCATCTACCTTTTTAACGGTAAGATCTACTATGGTGCCTTTTGGGCCTTTTATAAATTTAATGGCATCATCTAAACGCATCCCTACTATATCTACTGGGGTTTGTCCATTCTGTCCTACTTTGATGATCTCATCCCCTACTTCTATTTGCTGATCTCTCCAAATAGGTCCCCCTGAAATAATTTCAACAATTTTGGTCTGGTCCCTTTTCTTCTGTAGTCTGGCACCAATACCCTCAAATTTCCCTGACATACTGGTATCAAACTTTTCTTTGTCATCTGGCGCGAAATAAAAAGTATGCGGATCAAAAACCTCTACAATAGTATTCAGGTATTGTACAAACCAATCCTTGCGCTGTAATTCTTCAATAAAATCAAAATAGTCATCTAAGGTATTCATAGTAGATTCCCTAGCTTTCTCTTCCGCCTCTACCGGTGATAAAGGCCCTGCATCTGCTTCATCATCAAAAACATCCACGTCCTCCGTCTCTACAGACTCCTTTTCTTTAGCAGACTTATTAGCGGCGTTTACATTAACTGGGGTCAGCTTGGAATTATAGGTACCCAAAGTGGCATATTTCAATTGCATTCTCCAACGTTCCTTCAAATCTTTTCTAGAGGCCGAATATCCCTGTTCCTCATAATTAATCTCCAAGCTTTCCTTTAAGTTGTAATCAAATGGCTCATTAAGGACTTCCTTGTAAATTACCTTGGCATCCTCCATTCGTTTTAACAATCTTTGGTATACGATCTCAAAAAAGGAAATATCGGTATTTTTGATCTGGTCATCGATCTGAAATTTGTATTTCTCAAACTCCTGAATATCACTTTCTAAAAAATATCGTTTTGTAGGGTCAATAATATCCAAAAAACCATTGAACACCTGAACGGAAAAATCGTCATTGATGTCCTTTGGTTGATAATGACCTCGTTCCAATACGTATGTGATAAGATCTAACAATAGCTTATCCTTATCGTCAGTCTCAAAAGATTTACTGGTAAAGCTGCATGAGGAAACCGCAATCAGCATTATTAATAATGCGTAGGCTAAATTCTTTTTCATTTATTCATTTTTAATCTTCCCATCATCATGGGTAGTTTTTATACATTTTACACATGGTAGGTATGGTTTAATCATTTAAAATTAATCAAACGCCCCCTGTTAACCAAGTTTTGGAAATCAAAAGCACCATCAAATACCAATTTCACTAAGATAACGAAAAAATCATGCCACATTGTGGGCTCCTAGCATTAATATTTTGTTAATACATCAATCTCGCCACTGCAGCGATCTTTAAAAAATGCTCCACCGCCATTCGCTAAAGTTGACTTTTCACTTCTTACCTTCTAAGCGAGACAATTCAATGACATTTTAAAAACGTATTTTTGCTTCATTAATTATACCCTATGGCAAAACCTTTGATTTTAGTGACCAATGATGACGGAATTACCGCTCCTGGTTTACGTGCGTTAATCCGTTTTATGAAAGAAATCGGCGATGTTGTGGTAGTTGCCCCAGACAGTCCACAGTCTGGAATGGGACACGCTATCACCATAGATAACACCCTGTATATAAAGAAAATAACGGTAGATCCAAAAGATGGGGCGTTGGCCGAATACAGCTGTAGCGGAACACCTGCAGATTGTGTAAAATTAGGTTTAAGGGAACTGTTAGACAGAAAACCCGACCTATGTGTTAGTGGTATTAACCACGGCTCCAACTCTTCGATCAATGTAATTTATTCCGGGACCATGAGTGCCGCAATAGAAGCGGGAATCGAGGGTATCCCTGCCATCGGATTTTCACTTTGCGACTATGGATGGAACGCCAATTTTGAACCAGGCAAAGAGGCCATACAACAAATTGTACGTCAAGCTATAGTTCAAGGAATCCCAAAAGGAGTGGTATTAAATGTAAATATCCCAAAAACAGATTCCGATACTCCCATGGGAATCAAGGTTTGTAGACAGGCAAGAGCCAATTGGAAGGAAGAATTTGACAAGAGGACCAGTCCAAATGGCAAGGAATACTACTGGCTTACCGGAGAATTTGAATTATTAGACAATGGTGAAGATACGGACGAGTTTGCACTTTCAAAAGGCTATATCTCTATTGTACCTACACAGTTCGATTTAACTGCCTATCATGCCATACAACAATTAAACACCTGGAAGTTAAATGCTTAAAAAAGAAATCCTTATCGGATTTATAGTTGGGATAATTGCCAATACCTTTGGCACCTTACTGTATATCCTTATTTTTTCGGACTTTGGAATTGTAGAGACCTATAATGCTGCTGTGCAGCAAGGGCATGTAGGAAGCTTACTGGCTCTGGGCGCTATCTTAAATCTTGTAGCATTTTTTGGTTTTCTAAAAATAAAACGAGATTACAGGGCTAGGGGGGTAATGATCGCTACCGTATTAACCGCCCTTGTTATTTTATATTATAAGATTTCCTAGAACTACAAATGGTGAATCCCAACGAAAACAACTACCGCGGCAACCCAAAATAAACAAAACCCATGAAATATTATATCATTGCCGGGGAGGCATCCGGGGACCTGCACGGGTCTAACCTGATCAAGGCTATAAAAACCAAAGACCCTGAAGCCAATATTCACTGTTGGGGGGGAGATCTAATGCAAATGGCAGGAGGCACCTTGGTGAAGCATTATAAGGAAATGGCCTTTATGGGCTTTTTTGAGGTTATCGCCAATATCAATCAAATATTTAAGAATATTGCCTTCTGTAAGGAGGATATTGCCAATTTTAACCCTGATATAATTGTTTTTATAGATTACTCTGGCTTCAATCTACGAATTGCATCTTGGGCAAAGGAACAAGGATTCACAACCAACTATTATATTTCCCCTCAAATTTGGGCCTCTAGGGAAGGGAGGATCACTAAAATAAAACGGGATATAGATGCCATGCACGTAATCCTTCCCTTTGAAAAGGATTTCTATGAAAAAAAACACGGTTTTCCAGTAAATTTTGTGGGTCATCCTCTTATAGATGCCATTGGCGAACTCCCAAGGACCACAGAAAATACATTTAGGGAACAAAATCAATTAGATCTAGAGAAACCAATTATCGCCCTTTTACCAGGAAGTAGAAAACAGGAGGTGCAAAAAATGTTGACGCTGATGCTTTCGGTGATCAAATCGTTTCCAAATTATCAATTTGTAATTGCGGGAGCCCCTAGCCTGGAGCACCATTTTTACCAGCCCTTTTTAAAAACGTCTCAAGTAAGTTTAGTCTCCAATAAAACCTACGACCTTTTAAGCATATCCCACGCCGCCTTGGTAACCAGTGGGACCGCTACCTTAGAAACAGCATTGTTTAAAGTACCTCAAGTTGTCTGTTATAAGGCCAATTGGATTTCCTATCAAATTGCAAAACGGATAATCACCTTAAAATTCATTTCCCTAGTAAACTTAATTATGGACAAAGAGGTGGTAAAAGAGCTTATCCAAGATGAGCTAAATACTAAAAATCTAAAAAAGGAACTCTCCAAGATTCTGGAGGGTCCCGATAGGAAAAGTCAACTGGAAGCCTATACCGTATTGGAAAAAAGACTGGGAGGTAAGGGTGCCAGCAAAAAGGCAGCCACCCTTATTGTGAAGAGTGCCCAAAAAGGATCGCATTAAAAATTCATCAATTTTAAATAAATTCTTTAAATTTGACACTATAAGCCCACTAACTTTTATTTGGATGATGAGAAAATTCCTTTCTTTAGCAGTAATTCTTTTGGTGGTTAGCTGTGGGGCCTCCAAGAAAAAAACCAGTGTTAGTACTGAAAGAAAAATAAGCGTAGGTCCATCCGTGGTTACCGTGGAAAACACGAGTAAAAACACCAAGGCTGTTGAGGTGAAATCCGTGGCAGCCCCTATCAAATCCAAACAAATTATTAATACGGCGCTTACCTTTTCAGGTACACGTTATAAATTTGGGGGCACTACCACCAAAGGAATGGATTGCTCTGGCCTACTCTACGTCTCCTTTGCAGAGCACGATATAGATCTTCCACGAGCTTCCTACCAAATAGCTAAGGAAGGAGAGAGTATTGACCTAAAGCAAGTAACCGAAGGGGACCTTCTTTTCTTTGGGACCTCCAATAGAAAGAAAAGTATAAACCATGTAGGCCTTGTGGTCTCGGTAGATGGTGATGATATAAAATTTATTCATTCAACAACCTCTAGGGGTGTAATAGTTTCCTCTTTGCGGGAAGGATATTGGAATTTTGCCTTTATAAAGGCAACCAGGATCCTTTGATATGCGCCCACTACAATTTACAGCCATCAAGCTTTCCCTCTGTCTGATACTGGGAATTTTAATAGGCAACTTCTTACGCCCACCTTTTATAGCAGCCGCACTCCCCTGTTTATTACTGTTGTTTTTATTGGGAATGGAACATTTCCTTGTTAAAAAGCATAGCGTTCGTTTTGGTCTCCTCTGCGCCTTACTGACCACTATGATCGGTGTCTTAAGCATCAGCATAACAGATGCAAAAAACAACCCCAGACATTATACTCATTTTGACATTGACCAACCCCAGACATACACCCTAAAAATACGTGAAGTTTTAAAGGCCAATAACTATTCAGATGGCTATATCACTGAGGCAATGTACTTGGATAGTCTTAAAGTTAAAGGGAAAATTCTACTAAATATAAGTAAGGGGTCTCAGCAAACAAATCTTAAGGTTGATGATGAGATTGTTAGTTATACTACTCTCTATGCTATATCTGCCCCATTAAACCCCCATCAATTTAATTATAGGGACTATTTAGCGGGATTAGGGATCGCTCACCAGCTACGTTTGTCACAAGAGCAATTTGTGCTTATTAACAATCCCACTGGTACTATTTATGGCCTTGCTGCAAAAATGCGAGACCATATCATTGCTAAACTAAAACAAGAGTCCTTTGGAGCCGAAGAGTTGGGAATCATCCAAGCCCTACTTCTTGGCCAACGGAACGAGGTTACTGAGGCCACTAACACCGATTATAAAAATGCAGGGGCCTTTCATATTTTGGCGCTTTCAGGTTTACATATAGGAATTTTATTGGGGTTGTTGCATTTTCTACTAGCTCCCTTAGAATTTCTCCCTAAGGGGAGGACCATAAAGTTGATAACCATCGTACTTTTATTATGGGGATTTGCATTTTTAGCTGGCATGTCGGCTTCCATTTTAAGGGCGGTTACCATGTTCAGCTTTGTAGCCTATGCGCTCTACCTGAATAGGCCTACCAGCCATTTTAACATCTTGGCCCTCTCGCTTTTCTTTATATTACTCATTTTTGACCCATTCCTATTGTTCCAAGTAGGATTTCAACTGAGCTACGCGGCCGTGTTTTCTATTGTCTGGATCTATCCCCAACTCCAAAAATTCTGGTCTCCCAAAAATTGGATTTTTAAAAAGGGATGGGAATTGCTTTCCGTCAGTATTGCGGCACAATTGGGTGTACTGCCTATCAGTTTGTTCTATTTTCATCAATTTCCAGGGTTATTTTTTGTCTCCAGCTTATTAATTCTTCCCTTTTTGGCATTTATCCTAGGGATGGGAATTTTAGTCATTGTATTGGCCTTGATAAATAATTTACCTGCTTTTTTAGTTGTTTTTTACGACGCTATAATTCGATGGATGAATACCACAATAGCTTGGGTAGGACAACAGGAAAGTTTTATTTTCAGAAATATTTCTTTTGACGCAGTTGAATTAATCTTAGGTTACGGCATAATAATCGCTCTGATTACCACGCTACAAAAGGCATCGTTTAAAAGAACAACAATTGTCCTTTCGTCCATAATTTTCTTCCAATTATGGGGCCTTGGAATTGCCTATAAGACTCAAAGGGAAGAGCGTCTAATTTTAGGGCATACAGGCAGAAACACTACTTTATTGCATCAAACTGGACTGAAGGTTGGGGTGTATACCAACAATTGGCCCAGTTCGGAAAGAATGGCAACGGACTACTTCGTTGCCCAAAACACTGCAGAATTAGTCCATCAACCCCTAAAAAATAGTTATAAAATAGGAATAGAAAGACTTGTTCTACTCGACAGCTCATTGACTTCTATCCCCAAAAACATCCCTATTGCCACCATATTGTTGACTCAATCCCCA
The DNA here is from genome assembly GCF_041320605.1 of Arenibacter antarcticus. Lineage (NCBI taxonomy): Bacteria > Pseudomonadati > Bacteroidota > Flavobacteriia > Flavobacteriales > Flavobacteriaceae > Arenibacter > Arenibacter antarcticus. The sequence continues at coordinate 2,119,958 of NZ_CP166679.1, read as the reverse complement.
AAAATAAACTTAGATAGGTTGCTCGATTCGGTACAACCACAATTAATTCTGGCAGATGGCAGCAATTACCACAGTTATGTTGAACGTTGGGAAGCCACTTGTCTTAAAAGAAAACTCCCTTTTCACTACACTGGTGAAAAGGGAGCCTATATATTTAAAATTCGTTAAGTATTATCGCACTCCATGCATCAGCTTCTTTAATAGCGGATTTAATACAATAGAAATAAAACCTACCACAACAGGAACTAATGCAAAGATCAGAAAGAAGGTACCCAAAGAGTATTCTTCTGATATTTTATCGATCATTCCCCCCATAGTTCCTGCAGCTTTTTGACCAATGGCGATGGCTAAATACCAAATACCAAACATAAATCCGATCATTCTTCCTGGCACCAACTTACTTAAATACGATAAACCAACTGGGGACAAACAGAGTTCTCCCATAGTGTGAAACAAGTACGCGAAAATTAAGAAGATCATACTGACAGAAGCGGTCTGTGCTCCTGAAGGTATCCCGACAGTACCGAAGGCCAAAATTCCGAAACCTAGTCCCAATAAAATTAATCCCAAGCCATATTTCATAGCGGCACTGGGATTGTATTTACTTTCCCACCACCTGGAAAAGAACGGCGCCAAAATAATGATAAAAAAGGAATTTAAAATTCCGAACCATGATGCCCCCACCTCGGTGGCATCTTTGCTAAATTCCCTGTCTATTTTCCAGATAACGATACCCCAAAGAAAGACAAAGGCAAGGGCCAAAACAATATTGGAATAAGGAATCTTAGAATAGGTCTTTTTAAACAATAAATACAGTACCCATGATATTACGGCAAGGGGACCAACCGTTAATATTAAATCTATAATCTTAAATACCAAAGCGGAATTACCTGCTAATTCCCTAGCGGTATAATCCCTTGCAAAAATGGTCATGGAGCCCAAAGATTGCTCAAAAGCCGCAAAGAAAAATACGGTAAAAATACCGAATATAGATACCGCGATAATCCTATCACGTACTATTCTGGAATACCGAAAAATTCTGCTGATAATAAGAAACAGAAACATGGCTAATGCCAAAAGAACAGTTGCATTGGATCCGTCCAAATTGCCAATACTAAAATTCAAAATATTTATGTTGCCTACTTTGGACATAGGATCATTAAACAAATACAATAAGCCTCCTAAGGACGATAATACCATTAGTACCATATCCAATGTTGTGAACGGATTGGGCTTTTCTTCTGCTAGTTGGTTCTCGCGATCCGCTTCATTTTCCTCTAGCAAGCCTTGCTGTAATTTCGCCTCCCGTACTACACTAGGTTTCTCCCCTATCTTACCAAATAAATCCTTGGCCAACCAGAATTGCAACATCCCCAGAAACATAAAGATACCGGCCAATCCAAATCCATAATTCCAACCGATATTTTCGGCTAAATACCCACAAAGCATCATACCAAAAAAGGCTCCAGCATTTACTCCCATGTAGAAAATGGTGTAAGCCCCATCTTTCTTAGATTCCTTTCCCTTGTACATTTCAGAAATCATAGAAGTGATATTAGGCTTAAAGAAACCTGTCCCGATCACCAATAATGCCAAACCTAGATATAAAGCAAAAGGGGTTTCCACGGCCATGGAAGCATGTCCTAACATCATTATAAAACAACCTATAATCACCGCCCACTTGTAACCAGTAAACTTGTCAGCAATATAACCCCCGATAATTGGTGTTAAATAAAGTAAGGAGGCATAGGTTCCTATCAAGGACATGGCATGTTCTCGAGGCCATTCCCATCCTGGATTGTCACTAATTATAGGCGCCGTTAGAAACAGCACCAAAAGGATCCGCATTCCATAAAAGGAAAAGCGCTCCCACATCTCTGTGAAAAACAATACAAAAAGTCCGGCCGGATGACCTATAACATTATCCTTAAATAATTTTTCAATATCGGTATTCATAATTGCGTATTTGTTAAAAGCTTTTTTACCTATGGTTTAATTCGATGTATTGATATCTGGACCACCTAGCTCATAAGGCTCATTATCCTTAAATACATGTTCATGATCTTCTGCACCATGGGTCAGTTTTTTCAATTTCTTAAGGAATAAGATAAGTAGGATTCCAAAACTTACAGTAAAAATAGTAAGCCACATAAAAGTGTCAAACTCTTGTTCGCTTTGCTCCTCCTCCAGCACAAAAGACACTTGGTAATTCTCCCCATCTCCTTTATTATCAATGTTTTGAGCTGCATCCTTATCCTTTTCAAATACAAGTTTAGCATGATAAGGATTACTGCCAATTGCATTGTTTTCCCTTAAGGTTTCTTTTAACTTGGCGAGGTCAATATTCTCTGTGTCAGCAAGTTTAAAGAGATCATTAAGTGATTTTCCTGAACTTATTTCCTGAAACATTACCGCATCATTATCCAAATACACCTGACTTTTAATACTGAAATTTTTATCCTCATTGATGGGATAATCATATATCTTGACAATTTTTTTAGCCTGATTCTTAATTTCCATGGTGTCTTGAGTAATAAAAGGGAGAATTCCCTCCTTACTAACAATCATTTCACCTTGATATGGATGCAATTGGGAAGATTCCCCAATAGTTCCTGCCAACATATTTCCAAATCCGGTAGCCGCAAAATAGACCCCCATCATTATGGACGCATATTTTATTGGGGCGAGTTTAGTAATAAATGAAAGGGATACGGGAGAGGTACAAAGTTCTCCCAAAGTATGGAAAAGGTAAGCTAGAAAGATCCATATCATGGCTGCCTTACCAAAAACATCCGCACTAGCTTCCTTAGATGCGAACATCATAAAAACATAACCAAGTCCCATGATAATTGTACCTATAGCCATTTTAAAGAGAGAAGAAGATTCCCTTCCTCTTTTTTTCCACCAGATCCAAAAACCACCTACTATGGTTCCAAAGATGATTATATATCCCGCATTTAGAGACTGGAATACCGCAGCCGGAATTTCTTGTAGCCCACTTAATCCAATATACCTATCTACTTTGGCATCGGTATACAGGTTCATTAAGCCTCCTGCTTGTTCAAATGCTCCCCAGAAAACTATTACGATCAGGAAGGAAATCAATAATACAAGCACCCTATCCTTTTCAATTTTATTAAGCGGACGTTTTGCGGCTATACGCTCCTCTTCAGAGACGTTTTTACCCCCGCTAAATTCTCCAACTCCCTTTAAGAACTTTTGGCCCCAGATAAATACGGCCTGACCCACTAACATCCCTATACCTGCCAGTCCAAAACCATAATGCCACCCGTAATAATAGGCTACCAAACCAACAGAAATACTTGCCAGAAAGGCACCTACATTAATACCGATATAAAATATGGTAAATCCGCTATCCCTTCTTAAATCCCCCTCTTGGTAAAGACCACCTACCATGGTAGAGATATTGGGTTTTAAACCACCAACTCCTAAAATAATTAGGATCAAACCAGTGAAAAAGGCCCAATCTTGTGGAATTGCCAGGGTTATATGCCCAATACAGAGCAACAATCCGCCCAGCATTACCGTTTTTTTCTGACCTAAAAACTTATCGGCAACCCATCCACCAGGGATTGAGGCCACATATACCAACATAGTATACCACCCGTACAACCATAAAGCATCTTTATTGGACCAACCCAACCCCGGATCAATAGCAGTTGCAGAGGTAGCCACATACAATACAAGGATTCCCCGCATTCCGTAGTAGGAGAAACGCTCCCACATTTCAGTGAAAAACAATATAAAAAGTCCAACAGGATGGCCAAAAAGTTCTTTACGATGTAGTTGTTTTACAGAAGTTTGCATAGGTTGCTTTGTTAGTTATAGATTTAGTTTTATAAAATCGGTCATTTTCGTATAAAGGTGTAGACGTGTATTTCCACCGTATATCCCATGATTTTTGTCGGGATAAATGGCCCAATCGAACTGTTTATTGGCCTGTACCAGCGCTTCGATCATCCGCATGGTGTTTTGTACATGTACATTATCATCACTACTCCCATGTACCAATAAATATTTCCCCTTTAGGAGTTCAGGATAATTAAATGGTGAATTCTCATCATAACCAGTTGGATTCTCTTGGGGAGTACGCATAAAACGTTCTGTGTAAATGGTGTCGTAAAATCTCCAAGAAGTCACCGGGGCCACCGCAATAGCCATCTCAAAGGTATCGTTCCCCTTCAATAAACAATTTGTAGACATAAATCCACCGTAGCTCCATCCCCAAATACCGGTCCTATCCTCATCTATATAGGACAGCTCGCTCAACTTTTTGGCAGCATCAATCTGGTCTTCTACCTCGTATTTCCCCAACTCCTTATACGTTACCTTTTTAAAATCGGCTCCTTTGTATCCGGTTCCCCTTCCATCTACGCAAACCACTATGTATCCCTCATTGGCTAGTATTTGATACCAATAATCATTACTGCCCATCCAGGCATTGGAAACCGATTGGGATCCTGGCCCGCTGTACTGAGTCATAAATAGGGGATATTTCTTATTGGCATCGAAATCTGTCGGCTTTATCATCCACATATTCAATTCGTTGCCATTAATTTCTAGGGTGGAAAACTCTTTGGGACTTAAATTATAATCTTGCAATTGCACCAACAACTCCCTGTTATCTAGGATATCCTTTATTTTGTTTCCGTTGGAAGAAAGGTGTAATGTAAATTCTGGCGGAGTTGTGGCACTAGAATAGGAATTGATAAAATAGGTGAAATCCGCACTGAAATCGGCCGAATTTATTCCCACGCTCTCTGTCAATCGTTTTTTACTTTTGCCATTACTTCGAATGCTATACACATCCCGATTAATGGAGCCATTTTCGGTTGATTGAAAATAAATGCGATCTGCCTTGGGATCATACCCATAATAATTGGTCACTTCCCAAGAACCCTTAGTAACCTGTGACCTTAATTTCCCTTTGTCATCATATAGGTAAATATGATTATACCCATCCTTCTCACTAGTCCAAATAAAACTGTCATCCTTCAGAAAGGTAAGATTGTCCGTTACATCTACATAAGCTTTATCCGTTTCCTCCAATAGCGTCTTGGACTTACCATTCTTAGCGTTAACCTGAACCAATTTTAAATTGTTCTGATGCCTGTTCAAGGTCTGAACACTTAAAAATTCGGGATTATTCATCCATTTTATCCTAGGGATATAATAAGGCTCTTTAAGGTCTATAGCAGTAATATTAGCCGACTTTACGTCCAGCATATGCAAGGACACAATAGCATTCTCCTCTCCCGCTTTTGGATATTTGAATACGGTCTGGGTCTGGTAAAGGTCACTGCCATAAACATCCATAGAAAATTCGGGCACATTGGTTTCATCAAACTTTATAAATGCCAATTTGGTTCCGTCAGAATTCCATTCAAACGCTCTAACAAAAGCAAACTCCTCCTCATAGACCCAATCGGTTACCCCATTAATAATACTATTTTTTTTACCATCCTTAGTAATCTGCACAGTAGTATTGGAGATGATGTTGAAAATATAAATATTGTTATCTTTCACATAGGCTACCATACTACCATCAGGTGAAACCAGTGGTTCTTGGATCTTATCATCGGATATTTTTGATATTTTCTTTGATTTTAGGTCGAATACGTAAAATACACCCAAGGTAGAGCGTCTAAAAATGGATTCAATTTCAGTTGCCAATAACAACTTGGATTCATCCTTACTAAATTCATAAGAGGTAAAAAACGGAATTGTGTTGCTGTCTGATGAGGAAATGACGGTCTCTGCCTTTGCCAAGGTCTTGTAATCGTATTTATTTATGATAGCTACCCGATTGGTATAATCCAGATTTAAAATAGTGTATTGATCGCCGTTTTGCAAAGACTCTAACCGTTCCATTCCATTAGTTCCGAATGTTCCGCCATAAATTTCTTCTAGGGTAATTTTTTTATTTTGAGCAAAAAGTGTGGTAACAGAGGTATAGGCAATAAAAAACAATAAAATATATAATTTTCTCACGGGGATTTGGATTTTATATATGCATTTAGGGCTGCAAAAATCGCGCTGGACTTTAGCTAATTATTTCAACATGATTAAAAGTGTCAAGATTACTAAAAATTTCACAAAAAAAGCTATATTCCACGCATTTAATAACATTGAAATATCACAAAAATACGCTTTTAGCTCCCATTATGCCTTATTGTGGTATTTACTATCTTTACGCGATGAAATCAATGCAACTATGAAGAAACCGATAGAAGGTTTTTCCAAACTGTCCAAAGAGGAGAAAATTAACTGGATAGCCCATAATTACACCCACGATAGTGCGGATACTATTGAAATCCTAAAACAATATTGGAGCAATGACAGTAAACTACAACAACTACACGATGAGTTTATTGAAAATACGATAAGTAACTTTTATTTACCACTTGGGATTGCTCCCAATTTTTTAATAAACGATATACTCTATGCCATTCCAATGGCGATAGAAGAAAGCTCGGTTGTTGCTGCAGCAAGCAAAGCTGCAAAATTTTGGCTAAACAGGGGAGGCTTCAAGACCAGCATAATCGGCACGGAAAAGGTAGGACAGGTACACTTTATGTACCAAGGTGACACTGCTAAACTAATGCGTTTCTTTAACAAGGTAAAACCTGAATTGATTGCCAAAGTTGCTCCTATCATCAAGAATATGGAGAAACGGGGAGGTGGAATAAATAACATTGAACTAAGAGACAAGAGTGCCGACCTTGCCAATTACCATCAATTACATTGTACTTTCGAGACCTTGGACGCCATGGGAGCTAATTTTATCAACTCCTGTTTGGAAAGTTTTGCCGAAACTCTAAAGGAAGAAGCCCTAAGGTACTCTGAATTCACGGAAAGTGAGAAAAGGATCGAAATCGTGATGAGCATACTCTCCAACAATATTCCCAATTGCCTGGTAAGGGCAGAAGTGAGTTGTCCTATCGGGGATTTAAAGGAACATCACAATATCTCAGCCATGGAATTTGCTCAGAAAATGGTTAGAGCCGTTGCTATTGCCAAAGTAGAACCCTATAGGGCGGTAACCCACAATAAAGGTATAATGAATGGTGTAGACGCCGTAGTATTGGCTACGGGTAATGATTTTAGGGCCATAGAGGCCGGGGCACATGCCTATGCTTCTAAAGATGGGAAATACAGCAGTCTTACCCATGCCAGCATTGAGGGCGACATCTTTAAATTTTGGATAGAGATCCCATTGGCACTGGGCACGGTTGGTGGATTGACCAGCCTACACCCTTTGGTAAAGATTGCCCTAGAAATCCTTCAACGACCAACAGCAAAAGAACTTATGCAAATCGTCGCAGCCGCTGGATTAGCACAAAACTTTGGTGCACTACGCTCATTAATCACTACCGGAATTCAACAAGGACACATGAAAATGCACCTATTGAATATCCTAAATCAATTGGGAGCCACAACTTCAGAAAAGGAGACCCTTATATCACATTTCAAAAAACATACGGCTTCCCACAGCGCTGTGGTTACAGCCTTTGAAAACTTAAGAAAACAAAAATGACAACCTCCTTTTACAGTAACGGAAAATTATTAATCACGGGTGAATACTTGGTATTAGATGGCGCCTTAAGCCTAGCGGTCCCAACTGTCTACGGCCAATCATTAGCAGTAAATCCAATCCCTAGTAGACAGTTAACCTGGAAAAGTTTGGATGAAAAAGGGAAGGTTTGGTTTCAAGAAACCTACGATCTTCAAGCGAACGGAACTCCCTTTCTATCCCCATTGCCCACTACGAGAAGTTTGGAAAATGACACGGACTCTTCCCTTAAAAATAACGAAACTGTTGCTAACACCTTACAATCTATTTTGTTGGAAGCTAAAAAACTGAACCCCTCATTTTTGGAAGATGAAAATGGCTACGAAATCACCACTTCGTTAAACTTTCCAAGGGAATGGGGATTGGGAACCTCATCAACACTGATCAACAATATTGCGCAATGGGCCAAAGTGGACGCTTTTACCCTGTTGTGGAATTCTTTTTCCGGAAGTGGATACGACATTGCCTGTGCCCAACACAACAGCCCAATTACCTATCAATTAAAAAATAGCAAACCAATAGCCATTACAGTGCCTTTTGACCCCTCGTTTAAAAACGAGCTGTACTTTGTACATTTAAATAAAAAACAAAACAGCAGAGACGGCATTGCAGCTTACAAGTCCAAGGAGATAGATCTATTTACGGTAATTCCAAAAATAAATAGTATTAGCAAACGAATCCAAACCTGCACCAAGCGTACGCAATTTGAAAAACTAATCCATAAACACGAGGCAATCATCAGTGAAATACTAGACATTCCCCCCATTCAGGAACAATTATTTCCCGATTTTAAGGGAGCTATAAAAAGTTTAGGAGCCTGGGGAGGCGATTTTATTTTGGCAGCGGGCAATAAGAATACCGCACAATACTTTAGGGATAAAGGGTATACTACAGTAATCCCTTACCCTAAAATGGTTAGATAGCAGTCTTAGCATTTCAAAAAACGACCGCTCTTTTAGTTCCACAAAACTACATCATCTACTATATCTTCAAAAAAAAAATGAGGCGATCCAATTGGACCGCCTCATTTTTGTATGTAGAACGATTTGGGTGACTAGTAAAAAGTAGCCCTATTATCCTTTATCTCGGATGCTTCCTTAAGCGCATTATAAACAGTCATGTCTACCCTACTTGCGGCAGCCGCCTGAAGGTTGTTGGCATAAGTACTATAGTTATCCAATTTTGGAGCATCCTCCTTTTTAGTAACCTTTACCATATAAACTCCAGTCTGTCCTTCCAATAGACCGGAAGTGGCTCCCTGAGCCATTGCAAAGGCTGTACCTACTACATAGGCTTCTGTCCCAGCTCCAGGAATGGTAGGTGATTTCATAGTCAAGGCCGAAGCTGTTGAAGCAACAACATTATTATCCTTGGCGAAAGCATCTATTGCCTTGCCTTTATTAGCCGATATGATCTGCGCTGCCTTTTTCTCTTTTCTGATCTTAGGCAAAACCATTACCGAAGCATCTTCTGTTGCCATAAGACCTTCATTGTACTTAGCAGTTAATTGCACTACCGCATACCCATTATTAATATTGAACCTCTTTACCTCACCCAGCTTAGTATCGTCATTAAATGCCCACTGCACTATGGCGCGTTGTGCGGAAAGTCCAGGAAGATTTTCATCCATAGCCTTAATCTTATTTACCGGCCTAACCACAAAATTATTTGCTTTGGCGGTAGCACCAAAATCCTTATCAGAAATGGCGTCCATTTCAAATTTGGTAGCCTCGGTAAAAAGGGAGTTGATGGTTTCATCAGAAGGCTCCAATTCTCTAGCCAATGTGGCAATTTGAACAACATCCTGCTTTTCGTCTATTTTCACCACGTGAAATCCAAAATCGGTTTCTACCATACCTATGGTCCCAGTCGGATTTTTAAAAGCAAAATCATTAAACGGCCCTACCATGACCCCTTCTTGGAAGTATCCAAGATCACCACCTCTTGGCCCTGATGGTCCGTCTGAATTATCTCTAGCCAATTGATTGAAAACTACTTCATTTTGCCTAGCTTCCTTCAATAAATCCTTTGCTTTTTTCTCTGCCTCTTCTTTGGTTCTTGTTACTTCAGGATTTGCATTTTGTGCACCTTCGTAGGCGATTAAGATGTGACTTGCCTTTACAGAACCGTTAGCCTTTTTGTCGATCATCTTAGAAACCTTATAAAAATTACCATCTTTATAAGGACCGAACATACTTCCTTTTGGTAAGGCCATAAGGGTATCGGCAAATTTACCAGACAATTCATTCTTAGCTTTATAGACAGTATCAAGTTTTTGATCGGAATGACGATCTAAAAATGCTACTAAATCCTTAGCTGCCCTAAATCCTTTAATGGTATCGTTGGTGTCATTTTGGGAATTGTATTCTACCTGATCCTCCAAAAGCTTGGCAATGGAAGTCTTAACATCCTTCTCATCCTCAACAGATGGTTTTTCCTCAAAATAAACAAACTGGATATCTCTTGACCTTTCTTGTTTAAAATCTTCCTTATGTGCTTTTACATAGGCTTCAATTTCTTTTTTACTTACTGATATCGTAGAATCTGGAATAGAAGAATAAGGAACCCTTACGTATTCGATATCCACTTTATCATTAGCCAAGTTATATTCTAACTCGCCTTCTTTTAAAGTTGATGCCACTCCAGCCCTTACCAAGTTAAAATACCCTTGTTCTTTTGCATTCTGAATAATGGCCTGCTCATCTTGCAACCAAAGTGCATAACGCCCAGGATTATTGGCTTTCCAATCCGCTACTGCTTCTTTAAACCTATTCTCATCAAATACGCCGTTAGCATTATGGAATTCAGGATTTTGAACGTAGGAGGGTATGGTCTTAATATAGTTGACGATTTGATCGTGACCTACTGCTATCCCCAATTCCTCGAATTGCTGATCTAGAATAGTATTCCGGACTTCTCTTTCCCACACTTGGTTTACCAATTGCATGGAAGAAGCCGATGGACCGGCCATTCTAGAGAATGCTTCCACGTCCCTTCTAAATTGATCGATGGAAATTTCATCACCATTTATTTCCCCTATAGAGGAACCCATCTTGCCGCCTCCCAGTTCATTACTACTGAAAACACCCGAAACTACGAATGCAAACAGTGCCAAACCGATAATTAATATTAGCACGGTTGTCCGTTTCCTTATATTCTCTAATACTGCCATTATGTAATCTATTTAAATTTAACCCGATAAGTATCGGGTGGCGAATTTACTACTTTCTTTTGAAATAATAAAAACTAAAAAACATCAATAATAAGGACGATTATCAATCCTTTTCCCGCACCTCCAATAAAACCAGATCAATTTTATTACTGGAAACCTCCAATACGGTAAAGTGAAAATTAGCAATTTTTATTTCTGAATTCTTCTCTGGAATCTCTCCTGTTTCGTTCATGATCAATCCGCCTAAAGTTTCGTATTCGTCACTTTCCGGCAGTTCAATTTTATATTGTTCGTTAACATAATCGACCTCTAGTCTACCAGAAAACTTGTATATATTATCATTTATTTGCTCTTCATGCAGATCGGTACTGTCGTGCTCATCCTCGATCTCTCCAAACAACTCCTCCACAATATCCTCTACTGTCATAACCCCAGAAGTACCACCATACTCGTCCAGCACCACGGCAATACTCTTCCTTTTCTTGGTTAGAATATTCAGGATATCGTTGATCAGCATGGTTTCGGGAACAAATTCTACAGGCAACAAAATGCTCTTTATTACCTTTGGTTTTTTAAATAACTCATAGGAATGCACATACCCTATTATGTTATCTATGGTATCCTTAAAGACCAGTATTTTTGAAAATCCAGTCTCCGTAAATAGCTTTGCTAAATTCTTAGGCGTCTCATGAAGTTCAACAGCGGCAATTTCAGTTCTTGGCACCATTACTTCTCTGGCCTTTACTGCAGAAAACTCCAAGGCATTCTGAAAAATCTGTATTTCAGAGTCTACCATATCCTCCTTTTCCACCGCTTCCATTTGCTCCGTAATATAATCTCCCAATTCTATCTTGCTAAATACCAGCTGCACCTCGTCCCCATCGGTCTTAAAAAAGACTTTTAAGATAAAATCCGAAATCCAAATAACAAAATCTGAAATCAGAGAAAATAATACATAGAAAATATAAGCAGGAATTGCCAATAAGCGCAACAAGGTATTACTATAGATCTGGAACAATACCTTGGGCATGAATTCTGCCGTCAATAAAATAATTAAAGTAGAGATAATGGTCTGGGTCAGCAGACTGAAATCAGTAAACATCAACTGTAAAAAACCGATGTCGGAGGTTTTCCAATCGTCGAACAATTTTATTAGCAGGTCTCCCATAAACAGCCCGTACACTACCAGTGCAATATTGTTTCCAATAAGCATGGTAGCAATAAACTTGGAAGGCCTTTTAGTAAGGAGCGTAAGCACCTTTGCCATAATTCCGTCCTGCTTTTTCTCAATTTCTATATGGATTTTGTTCGCGGAGATAAACGCGATTTCCATCCCGGAAAAAAATGCGGAAAAAAATAATGAAATGACAATAATAACAATCGCAGGATCCAAGGCTATTCTTTCTTGTTTTTCTGACGGTCCTCAAACCGCTTTCTATAGGACTTCTTAAAAATAAACATCCCCAATGAGACCACAGCGAAGAAAACAAACAAATAGGCACGCTCCCTATCCAAGTTCCATTGTTCATAAATTTCAAAAATAGAAATTACCGCTACTGCCAAATAAAGATATTCGGTATACCTTAAAATTTTAATCATCTTTTTTCTCTTTAATACTCATTAAACCGTAGGTCTTATTGGCATGAAAAAAACTAAAGGACCTGTTAAAATCCATTCCTTCCCCATCCATAATGGTTCCTTCTTCCTTATTTGTATACTTAAATTTTTGTTGGGTAAAAATCCAGTCGTTGCCTTTATCCCAATACAGTTGTGGTGCTTCCAATTTTTTTCCGTCCTCAGTCTCTATAACCACATTTCCTTGCAAATCTATCAAATTTGTTTTGGAATATATAATTCCATAATCTGCTGTAACGGTACTTTTCATCCCTTTATCATCAAAAAACTCTACTTTCAATCCCTTGGGGAAGGTCCTGTATGGAAAGTCCAAATTGTCAAAATCATTGCTAATCGGGCTTCTTAAAACAGCTATGATTTTGGAGCGGGAATCCCCATCATCAGCTTTCCCTCCATCGGTCTCCGTATAGGTAAGCGTAAAGTCTTCAGCGACCGCGCTGGGAAATATTTTTTTTATAGCCTCGTCCCCTACCCTTTTATAATTATCGGCACAGGAACAAAAAAGCATTGCCATAGTAATTACTATGGCAATGCTAATTAGGTTATGTATATTTTTTAATTTCATCTTATAAGCTAGGCACCTTTACGCTACCTCCAACCCAACATGGGAAACTTACAGTCTTTCCTGCCATTCCAGAATTAAAGATGTCTGTCTTGGAAGGTGCCTTGGCATTATAACTTGTTGCTGCCTGAGCAGAACTACCACTAACAGCAGGATCTACACGACCAGCTTGACGAGCCATTTCAGCTGCCTTCCAGTATATTGCTCTTTTCTCAAACGGAGTACTACCGCATTCATTGGCACTACTGGCATACAAACTAGCAATCAACAAATACGCTTTCCCATTTGCAGGGTTTGCATCTATCGCTCTTTGAGCATAGCTTCTTGCCGTAGACTTACTGCTTCTTCTGTAGCTAGTAGCTATTCTGTAGGCTATGTTAGACTTCTTTCTAGAATCGGTTTCCAATTCCAATGCCTTGTTAAAATCGGCAATCGCCCCTTTGGTATCCCCCGCGTTGTTTTTTAGGGCACCTCCATACATATAAGCACTTGCAGAAGGCTCCATAGCCAATTGCGCCTCAAATAATTTCTTAAACAACGGATCCTCTGTACACTCCTTGCTATACATTCTACTTACCGCTCTCTTCACCCAGGCTATATCGCCTTTCTTGGAATCGAAGCCTTTGTTGTAAAGTGGAATCAAGTTCTCACAGTTTGCTAGCGCTCCAAGTTTACTATCTATACTTTCAGCTATTTTACCATAACTTTCAGAATAGCTATTATAAGATCTCAACTGACTCGTTTCTTTTTTGGTCAAAGTACCTGCATCTTCTTTAGGCAAGAGTTTAGTAATTACATCAGTAAGCTTATCGTTCTCAACCTCTATCTTTTCAGTAACTGCATCATATCTTTCAAATACTTCTTCCACCTCTCTTTTACCCGCATTCTGAAGATCTACCAAACTGGAGAAGTATAAATAAAGTGCTTTTGGGTTTTTAAAATTATCCTTATCCTCATTAAAAGCCTTATCTAACCCAGCGTATATTTCTTCATCAGAGATAATTTTCTCATCATACTTCAACAACACCTTGTCAATGATAGTTTCAGCAACACTGGTTTTGGTAGCAAAATATTTCATGCGATTGTCATAAAGCTCCAAAAGCGCGTTAATGTTTGCTGTTTTTTCTGCACCAGTAGAATTTGCTACCCTGTGTTTTAATATTCTTTCACCGTAAAGAATATTGGCCCAGTTTAGAGTCGGGCAATTTTCGTATACCATTTTCCAAGGTGTATAGGCAGCATCATAATTCTTTACCTTAACATGTTCCGTATATATAGATAGATTGGTCATACATTCAGGGTTTTGTGCCTGTGCATTACCTAAACCTACAAACCCTATTAGGGCTATCACAATGATGTAGAGATTCTTTTTCATCTTTCTGAGTATTTTTAAATTTAAAGTGGTTAATGTAATAATTCCTAATCAATTCTTCGCTTAACAAACCAACCTATGTCGTTTAACGAAAGCCCCAAGTTTACCTTGAAATAATTCTCCTCAATCAAATCGCCGTATTTGGTTCCTCTTTTACCAAGTTCAAAGCCAATATTAATATTGGAAAAGTTTCTTCCTTGCCCCAGCGGTAAACCTAAACCAAAAGTTATGCCATAATCATTAATCTCCTTATTATTTACCACAATCCCAGAGGTTGAAACGCTGGTCCCGGCCCTATAGGTAACACGCTTTAGATAGTTTGAAAAAGATGCATAATCAGGAATATAATATCCTCCAAACCTCAAAGTGCTCGCATTTTGGTATTCCAAATTGCTCGCCGGAGTTAATTCATTTTCAAAGGCACTCAGCTCCTGAAAGCTGTATTCTGCACCTAGAAACCACTTTTTATCCTCCCCATAACCAACACCCAAGGTGGTTGTGGTAGGAATCTGAACACCCGTTCTCGCAAGCCCCTGTGATGACAGATCCACTTCTATCACCTCTAGATCCCTACCAGTTGCAGTTGAGAAAGAGCCAATGGTACGAGTATTTCTAGACACCAAATTTGCTTGAGTATTTACTATTACACTGGTAAACAACGTATGTTTTTCATTTATTTT
The DNA here is from genome assembly GCF_041320605.1 of Arenibacter antarcticus. Lineage (NCBI taxonomy): Bacteria > Pseudomonadati > Bacteroidota > Flavobacteriia > Flavobacteriales > Flavobacteriaceae > Arenibacter > Arenibacter antarcticus. Next base: position 2,104,943 of record NZ_CP166679.1, on the reverse strand, counting down.
GGGGCTATAATTAGCCGCGAAATTAAAATCGAACCCATTTATTCTTGAAGAAATCCTATTAAACGAACCCAATTGCAATCCTTCTATAGCCTGAACACTATTAGATTCCTGATTTCCAAAATTAAAATTGGAGGTTACCCCAATGCTAAAATCTTTAAAGACCTCATATCCCAAGGAAACATAAACTCTATTTATACCTCCTGACCCGGAATATGATTCTAAGACAGTTCCTTGTCCAGAAACTGTTCGTTCAGATTGAAAATTATAACCTACAGAGGAGTAGGGTATAATACCAAAACCCAATCCCAATCCTTTTCCAAGACTAAATCCCAAGGACAAATAATCCAAATTGGAAACAGAGGAACTCTCTTTGGAAGTATTCGTCTTAAAACTGTATTCCTTTCTTGACAGCCCCGCAGTATAGGTCGTTAACCCTAATTTGCTATAGGCAGCAGGGTTGTTTAAATTGATGTGGATACTATCCCCATAAACACTTAAACCTCCCATCATCTGATTCTCTACAGAATTGGTTGCCCTTAAATCCCCTATACCAAAATAAGAATATGGAGACACAGTACTGTTCTGGGCGTAAATGCTAACCGAAGTTACGCATAAAAATGCAATAATAAAATTTTTGATCATCTAGCGTTTGTTGTATTCTAGCAAATGATTTAACCCCAATAGGAGAAAATTAGAATGCGCAAATATGGTATTTTTTAATCGTTCTGACAAAAATTGCGCATCCCCGCCTGTTAAAATAACTGTTAAATCTGCAAATCTACTTTGATATTGTGAAATTACACCATCTATTTCATTACAAATACCATTAATCACTCCACTATGCATACAGTTCTCGGTTGAATTCCCTATAAAATCCAAGATCGATTTTATCTCCAACAGAGGTAATTTCGCAGTCTGCTCATGCATGGCCCTGTACCTCATACTTATCCCTGGCGAAATTGCACCCCCTAAATATTCCCCATAATCGTTTATGACATCATAGGTAACACAGGTTCCTGCATCTATAACCAAAGTATTGTTATTAGGATTATGGTAGAATGCCGCCGTTGCGAGAGCAACACGATCAACGCCCAAGGTTTGGGGCGTTGCGTAAGAATTCTTAAAAGGTGTCTTGGTAACATGACTCAATAAATGCACCCGGCAAAAAACCGACACCATTTCTATTTCTTCCTGACTTAAGCTACCAACCGTCGAAATAATGGCATTTTGTATGTTTCTAAATTCAGAAAAAACGGATTTCACATTATTTGCAAAATCTTTTAAAGGAATTTTCCGGTGAGAAACAATGTCACAATCCTTGAAAACAGCCATTTTTACTAGGGTATTACCCGCATCGATGATTAAATTCATATTACAAATATCAAAAAATGTAAAAAAACATAGTCCTTTTTTTTCATTTTTGTTTGTATATCATAAAATTGAATTTATATTTGCAGCCGCTTACAGCGTTTGGTGCCTTAGCTCAGTTGGTAGAGCAATGGACTGAAAATCCATGTGTCCCTGGTTCGATTCCTGGAGGCACCACCTCAAAAGCCCTTGATTTTCAAGGGCTTTTTTTTATTTACACCCATATTTACCCTAAATTTAATAGATCAAGATATCCCTAAAAATATTCTGCCCTATGACAAAATCCAAAAACCTACTTTTAATTTTCACCCGTAATCCGCAACTTGGCCAATGCAAAACACGGCTAGCTGCAAGTATCGGCGATCAGAATGCATTGGATATTTACAAATTCTTACTTTCACATACACAAAACATAACCAAAGGACTAGGTGTTGACAAATGGGTGTGTTATTCCGATTATATTGGGGAAAATGATTTATGGGACTCCTCTAATTATACAAAGAAAATACAACGCGGCGATGATTTGGGAGAACGGATGGCCAACGCTTTTAAGAATGGTTTTGAAGAGGGCTATGAAAAGATCATCGTTATTGGAAGCGATATGTATGACTTGGATGAAAAGGAAATTAATGCGGCTTTCAACTCCCTTGATATTAATGATTACGTGGTAGGTCCTGCGTTAGACGGCGGCTACTACCTATTGGGAATGAAAAAATTTATGCCCCAATTATTTAAGGGCAAGACATGGGGAACAGATACCGTACTAAAGAACACATTAAACCATCTAAGAGATGAAAAATATTTTCTGTTATCTCCTAAAAATGATATCGACGACTATGACGACATAAAAGACATAGCCGTGTTTACACCTTTTTTAAAAAAATAATATTGTATATGACACGTAAACAATTAAACGAATCCGTAGAATATCTAATTGAAAAAGGATTCGATAAACCTGAAATAGGAGTAGTTCTAGGTACAGGATTGGGAAAATTAGCTGAGGAAATTGAAAATCCCATTGAGGCCTTTTACAACCATATTCCCTATTTCCCATTGGCCACAGTAGAATTCCACGCCGGAAAACTAATTTTCGGAATCTTAGAAGGCAAAAAGGTGGTAGTAATGCAGGGCAGGTTCCATCTTTATGAGGGGTACGACTTAGTAGATGTCACCTACCCCATAAGAGTAATGCAGCGTCTAGGCATTAAAAAACTTTTTATATCCAACGCGGCCGGCGCCATAAATTTAAATTTCAAGAAAGGCGATATCATGCTCATCGAAGACCATATAAATTTACAAGGCGGATCTCCTTTAGCATTTAAAAATGTGGGAGAATTTGGCAATCGATTTACGGACATGAGCGAGCCATATGATCTAGAAATGCGCCAAAAGCTCCTCAAAATAGCCAAAAACAAAAATATAACCCTGCGCCAAGGAATCTATGTTTCTGTGGTAGGACCACAGCTGGAAACCAAAGCAGAATACCGAATGCTGAAAATTTTGGGGGCCGATGCAGTTGGAATGAGTACCGTGCCCGAGGTAATCGTTGCCAACCATTTAAACCTGCCCGTGGTAGCTATATCAGTGCTGACAGACGAGTGCGACCCCGATCAATTACAGGCCGTAAACATTGCAGAAATTATTGAAATCGCCGCTACCGCAGAGCCCAAAATGATCACATTGTTCCGCGAATTAATAAAGAACGTTTAAATTGAATAGTATAGTACAAAGTATTGAGATATGAGTATTGAGTATTGAGCCCTTCAACATACCCTATAACTTTGCAACTGTTTAACATCCGACATTTGCCATATGACCTTCGACAGTATTGGGTATAGAAAGTAGTGTTTGTTAAAAAAATAATGATATTAGTCCCATTATTCCGAAAGCTTTTGAGAGTTGTAACGACGATTGTATTAGCAATAAAAAAGCAATAGACATAAATAAGCCACAACCCACTAGGTTATTAGGCGATGAAACAAAAACATAGTACTATGAGTTATTTAAATGCAACAAACGAATTATACAAGGACGCTGCACTAACCCCAGATGTAGGGCTTTGCTGTACCACCAATCCGGCATGGCAATTTCCCGGACTTTCCATCCCCATCATAATGCAAGAAATGAATTATGGATGCGGAAGCACTATCTCGCCTCAGGACCTCACCAACAATCCGAAAATACTTTATGTGGGTGTTGGCGGTGGCATGGAGCTCCTCCAATTCGCCTATTTTTCTAGGCAAAAAGGAGGCGTTACTGGCGTGGATATTGTTGACGAGATGCTGGAAGCCTCCCGAAAAAACTTTGAAGTAGCAGCCAAGGATAACCCCTGGTATAAAAACGAATTTGTAAATCTTCTAAAAGGCGACGCGCTACACCTTCCTATTCCAGACGCAAGTATAGACGTAGCAGCACAAAATTGCCTGTTCAATATTTTTAAGGCCGAAGATCTTAAAAAAGCGGTGTCGGAAATGTACCGCGTATTAAAACCCCATGGCCGCTTGGTAATGAGCGACCCAATCTGTGAACAGCCAATGAACGATACCCTTAGAAATGACGATCGCCTACGCGCCCTCTGCCTAAGTGGAAGCATCCCCTTAAAAGAGTACATAAAAGTACTTACAGATGCTGGCTTTGGTACCATAGAAATTAGGGCTCGAAAATCATACCGTGTGCTATCCCCAAACCACTATCCAACAGAAGAACTAATTTTTATAGAATCTATAGAAATTGCAGCCATAAAAGATCCAATGCCTAAGGACGGACCCTGTGTTTTTACTGGAAAAACCGCTATCTATTATGGTGATGAGGAATATTTTGACGACAAAGATGGCCACGTGTTAATGCAAAACCAGCCCTTGGCCATTTGCGATAAAACAGCAGCAGCGCTACGGAAGAGTAATCCAGAAATCCACATAAGCGAAAGCACCTGGCATTACAATGGCGGTGGATGTTGTTAACCTTACGAACCAATAAGCGATTAAACTAATCTATGACACGTTCCATCACTTTTTTCCTATTGCTATTTTCAGTACCAGGTTTTTGCCTGAACCCGACTAATGGGTCGTTTATAGAAAATAATAAAATGGCAGCAAAAATCCAATTGGATCATTCCCTATGGAATGAGTTGCTTCAGAAACACGTAAACAAAAGTGGTGATGTGGATTATAAAGGTTTTAAAATAGACCGTGATCCTCTTGAAAAGTATCTGGAATATTTAAAAAACCACAAGCCTCCGGAAAGCGCCGGCCGCCAAGAAAAATTAGCCTACTATATCAATCTTTACAATGCGGCCACCGTTAAACTCATAGTGGATAATTACCCGCTAAAAAGCATAAAGGACCTAAGAAATCCGTGGGGACAGGATGTGGTGGCCATGGGTAAGGAGATAATATCTCTAGGGGACCTAGAGCATAAAATATTGCGAAAAATGGACGAGCCCCGTATTCATTTTGCTATTAACTGTGCCTCTTATTCGTGCCCAAAATTACTGAACCAGGCATTTACGGCATCCAATTTGGAGACCCTACTAGAACAAACAGCAATAGATTTTATAAATGATAAAAAACGCAATG